>NZ_CP060244.1:685000-782500 GCF_014672835.1 Entomobacter blattae
CCATAGGATGGGTATGTCCTTGGGCATCGGTTAAGGTCTGGCCTAAAACCATATAGCCTCCACATTCCCCATGGATCGGGTTGCTTTGGGCAAAAACCTGTAGACTGGTTATGAACCGTTGAGCCTGGGCAATGGGTTCGGCATGCAGCTCGGGATACCCTCCCGGAAGCCAGCAAGCATCACACTCTGTGGGGATAGCTTCATCAGCCAGGGGAGAAAAAAACGATAATTCTGCTCCTTGCTCTCTCCAGCTTTCCAAAATATGGGGGTAGAGAAAACTAAAAGCGGCATCACGGGCTAGGGCAATACGCTGACCAGGGGGGGGAAGAAAACTGTTGGGGGGTGGAGGGGGGTCTTTCTCTTTGTAGTTCAGTGGTCTGGCTAAAGAGAGAATGGTCTCAATATCCAGATAATGTTCTGCCAGATCGGCAGCGGTCTGAAAGAACTGATCAAGGTGGGGGTGTTCTTCAGCTTGGACAAGCCCTAGGTGCCTTTCAGGGAGTTTCAGGGTAGAGGTGCGGTAAAAACACCCAACAATGGGGATATTCAGGGGCTCTATAGCACTTCGAACACTTTTTTCATGGCGGGGAGAGGCAACCTGGTTGAGGATAATGCCTGCTATATGAAGGGCAGGGTCAAAATGGCAGAAACCATAAGCGATTGCTGCAGCACTTTGCGCTTGTCCTGAAACATCTAGTACAAGAAGAATAGGAAGCCCCAATGCAGCTGCCAGATCAGCGCCCTTGCCCTCTCGGCCAGGAGTTGCGGTAATGCCATCGAACAGACCCATGGAGGATTCTATGATAAGATATTGGCTGTTTTGACAGGAACTGGCCAGAAGATGGGTTATCATGGCAGGGGGCATGGCCCAGCTATCGAGGTTAAAGGCTGTTTGGCTGGTGGCTTTGGCATGAAAGGTCGGATCAATATAGTCTGGCCCCGATTTCGCTGCCCGTATGGGTATTTTCCTTTTTCTTAGGGCCGAGAGAAGGGATAAGGTGATTAGGGTTTTTCCACTGCCTGAGCGTGGTGCGGCAATCATAAGAGCAGATGTGGGCATAAGGACAAATCCGGTTTATGATAGGGGAAAGTGAAGGCATTGGGTAAGGCACGTGCAAAATCAACAACAAGAACTAAGGCGAGGGTGGACAACAGGGGCCTGTGCAACAGCGGCTGCTAAGTCGGCTTATATTGCCTTATTGACGAATAATTTTCCAGATCCGATTGAAATAACCCTTCCTTCGGGCAAGCGGGTACGTTTTGCTCTGGCCCAATATGGCTGGGTGGGGAGCTCGGCAACGGCGGGGGTCATCAAAGATGCTGGCGATGATCCCGATGTAACGCATGGGGCTCTTATCTGCGCAACTTTAACCCTGCGCGAAAAAGGGGCGGGCATATGTTTTTCAGCAGGGGAGGGGGTGGGAACAGTCACGCGGCCGGGCCTGGCGTTACCCGTTGGGGAGCCTGCTATAAATCCTGTTCCAAGAAGGATGATGATCCAGGCCTTGCAGGAAGTGGTTCTTAGACCAGATGTGGAGGTGAAAATTTCTATCCCTGGTGGTGAGAAAATAGCCCAAAAAACCCTTAACGGTCGTTTGGGTATTGTGGGGGGGCTTTCCATTTTGGGCACAACGGGGATTGTTATCCCTTTTTCCTGTGCAGCTTGGATTGAATCCATTCATCGAGGGGTGGATGTTGCCCGAGCGATGCAGATTCCCCATTTGGCGGCCTCAACGGGGAATATGTCTGAAGAGGGGATAAAAAAGCTTTATGCCCTGCCTGAGGAAGCCCTGATTGATATGGGAGATTTTGTAGGGGGCGTATTGAAATATGTGCGCCAACATCCCGTTCCGGCCTTGACCATTGCGGGGGGGATCGCCAAAATAACCAAACTGGCCCAAGGATTTTTGGATTTACACTCTAAGCGTGGGCGGGTAGATTTAACGGTGCTGGCTGAATGGGCTTTTCAGGCTGGTTATGGGCAAGCACAGGTGCAGGCTATAAGCCAGGCCAATACTGTCGCAGAGGCTTTTGAAAAAACCATGGAAGAAGGGGCAATCACCAACCTCACCCTGGGGGAGATCGTGGCAGAACGGGCATGGAATGTGGCTGCAGACTATCTTGGCCCTACGTCTGTGAGGCTGGAAGTCGCCCTATTTAACAGAAATAGCCAGTGTGTAGCCCGCACAGGCCTGAAGGCGATAGAATAATTAAGGAGGTAGAATAATTATGCGCTCTTGAACCGGCGATGATAATCTTCCCGATAGAGGGAGGAAGTTTGCACAGGTTCAGCATGCAGGTTTTTACCTACGAGAATTAGAGCTGTTCGTTCAATATTGGCCTTCTGTACAGCCTGGGGTAAAAGGGCCAGGGTAGAGAATAGCAGCTTTTCTTGCGGCCAGGAAACATGAGCCCCCACAGCAGCGGGGCAATTTTCCCCATAAAAGGGAATAAGTCTCTCGCAAATCTCCTGAATACGGTGAATGGCCAGGTGAATGGCCAAAACACTCTTTGTTTGAGCAAAATTTTCCAGTGTTTCACTTTCTGGCATGGAAGAAGCTCGTCCTTCCAGGCGAGTAATGATCAGGCTTTGGGCCTTGTAAGGTAGTGTAAGTTCGCAGCCCAGAGCAGCTGCTGTAGCAGAAAAGGCCGGCACACCTGGGGTTATGGTATAAGGGATGGTATGTTTGTTTAACACGCTGATTTGTTCGGCCATAGCACTGTAAAGGGAGAGATCGCCTGAATGAAGCCGGGCAATATCTTTTCCTTCCTGATGGGCCCGAAGGAAATGATGTTCAAGATCTGTAAGGCTTAAAGCCGCAGTATCAATACATTCTCCATGAGGGGGGCAGTAGGCTAAAATCCCTTTGGGAATGATAGAGCCAGCATAGAGGCAGAGGGGGGATGTTTTAAGCAGGTTTATGGCGCGTACGGTCAACAGGTCTTCAGCGCCGGGGCCTGCTCCAATGAAATGTACGGTCATGTGGGCCTCCATTTAGGTGGGTTAATTGATGCTAAGGCGATGGTAACAGTATTAAAGCTCATTTTAGGGAAAACAAGCTTTGGCATCGTACAAATAGCTGAGACAGAAGAAGAAACGAAAGCCCCTTGATGCTCGGTCACGTAAGCGAGGCATCTGGCTATAGCACACCCTTCGGCAATAGCGGCTATCCCAAAACGGTTGAGAGCCTGCTGGGAATAGCTCTGACAATAAGGTTGAGCCTTTTTTAGGGTGTGGAGAGAAATCCAATAAAGTGGCAAAGAGACCATATGGGAAAGTTCTGAGAAAAGGGCTAATTCCTGGCGAAAATACGGGGCTGCCACAGCCGTAATCGGGAAGGGGCTTACATGGGAAAGCTGGCGAAAGGCTGCGGTAAGGTCTGTCAGTGGGCTATAGGGGCGGCAACCAAAGCCAGCAACGGTGTAGGGGGGATCTGCCATGGTGATAGAGCCGAAGGATTAAGGGTGGGTAATACAATATTGGGTTATGGTTCTATCGGGTTTAAATCCTCTTTTACGGCCAAGTGGGGTAAGATACTCCGCTTGGAAACGGCTAAGGCTGCCCCCCCATTGTTGATAGCGATCAAAAAGCAGGGCTTCAGTTTCAGCGGTTACGGCATTAACCACTAATCTTCCTCCAGCAGGTAAGGCATGCCATGCGTAATCCAGCAAGGAAGAACTACACCCACCCCCAATAAAAATGGCATGGGGAGCAGTAGAAAGGGTTTGTAAAACTTCCAGGGCCTGACCCTGAATAACCTGATACGCTGGCACCCCCAAGGTTTGGGCATTGCGCATAGCTCGCTCTGCCCGCTCGGGGTTTTGCTCAATACCAATGGCCTTACAGCTGGGGTGGGTCAGCATCCACTCGATTCCTATCGCCCCAGAACCAGCGCCAATATCCCAAAGCACTTCCTCTCTGCGGGGTTGGAGGGCAGCGAGGGTCAGGGCTCTTAGCGGGGCCCTTGTGATTTGCCCATCATGTTCAAACAAGCTATCGGCCCGCCCAGGGCTGCGGGCAAGGATCAGCTCTGGTGTCAGGCACGGCCCTGTTTCAAGGGCAATAAGATGCAGGGGGTAAAGATCTGTCGGTAAAGGTGCAGGAAGAGTTATGGTGCGCATGCGTTCCTGCGGGCCGCCAAGGGCTTCAAGCACATGCATACGGGCAGAGGAAAAGCCAAGGTTGCTCATATAATCAGCCACCTCATGGGGGGTCTGGGCATTCGCTGAGAGAATAACAAGGCGGGTATATTCTTGTAAAAAAGGGCGTAAGGTGGCTAGGGGTCTTCCACATAGGCTTACAAGCTGGCAATCTGGCTGGCTCCATTTTAAGGTCGCGCAGGCTAAAGAAAAAGATGAGAGTACGGGGAAACATTGTATGTCTTCAGCGGGCAGGTTATGGGCTATGGTGCTGCCAATACCGTAACAGAAAGGATCTCCAGAGGCGAGAACGGCAACCGTTTCAGGCTTGCAGTGGATGATCTTGTCCAGGTTGTTTCTTATCGGATAAATCCACTCATGCCTTTGTCCTGTTATCGCAGAGTCTGCCAAGGCTAAGTGGCGCCTTCCTCCAAACACATGCTGTGCTTGGGTAAGGTGATGATACGCTTGGGCTGAAAGACCTGAAAGACCTTCTTCACCAATGCCAATTAAACTGAGAAAGGGTGTGTTTGTCATAAGGTTTGTTTATACTGTAATCCTTCATGAAGTGGAAAGTCGAAAGGGCAAAGAATGCACCATATCTTGATTTTGGGCGGAACCGCCGAAGGCAGAAAGCTGGCAACTTTCCTTTCTGCTTGCCCCGCTGTGCACTGCACGCTTTCTCTTGCTGGTCGGACGCAGAACCCTATAATCGATCGCTCTATTTCAACCCGTATTGGTGGGTTTGGGGGATGTGAAGGCTTAACTCAATGGTTGGTCGATAATGCCATTACTTTTGTTATAGATGCCACACATCCCTTTGCAACGACAATGACAGAACACGCTTGGCAGGTTTGCAAAAAACTTGGAACACCTTATAGAAGGCTTTCCCGGCCGCCATGGGAAAAACAGGCAGGGAGAACGTGGCTTTCGGTATCGTCCTATGAAGAGGCGATAGAAGAGATAAAAAATTTACCTGAGATTAGGCAAAAAACCGTTTTTTTAACGATTGGCCGTAAGGAGGTAGGGGTTTTTGCTCGGTATGCACCAGAACTCTCCTATGTGATTCGCTCGGTTGATCGGCCAAGTTCCGAACAGCTTCCACCCCATTGCCAGGTTATTACTGCTCGTGGCCCCTTTACACTCGAGGCCGAAAAAGCCCTGTTTCGTCATTATGGAATTGATGTGCTGGTAAGTAAAAATTCTGGTGGAGAAGAGGTTGTCGCAAAACTTGAAGCAGCTAGGTTTTGCAATGCGCAGGTGATCTTGCTTGAGCGTCCCCCTGCGCCAAAAGGGATAGAAGCCTACACTTTTTCTTCCATAACCACCCTTTTACAACAGCTCTCCTTACAAATACCAGGGTTGGCAGAGAGGGTTTGCCTTAAGAAGGAATGAAGCGAGGCGTATAAACCCAGGGAATGGCGTTATGAGACGGAATAGTTTTTGTATAAGGACTGCCCACTATCACTAGGCTGCGCATATCAGCCCATTCGGCTCGTACTTCTGAGAGGGATGTTATACGGATATGCTCTTCCTGACGATAGACAGCGGTGGCAATAATGATAGGCACCGTACCGGGCAGGGTATGCCGCAAGGTTTCAAAAGCCTGGCCCAGTTGCCAGGGGCGTGCTTTTGAAATGGGATTATAAAGCGAGAGGACAAAACCAGCCTGTGCTGCAGCTATAAGCCTTTTTTCAATAATGGGCCATGGTTTAAGGTTGTCAGAAAGGGATATGGCACAAAAATCATGACCTAAAGGGGCCCCTACACGGGCAGCTACGGCCAGCATGGCCGAAATACCTGGCATGACCTCTATCGTCACTTCTTGCCAATCTTTTGGGCCTTTTTCAAGAGCTTCAAATACGGTACTGGCCATGGCAAAAATCCCTGCATCCCCAGAGGAAACAACCCCAACGCTTTTCCCACTGGCCGCCATGTCGAGGGCCTGGCGGGCACGGTGAAGTTCTTCGCGGTTATCTGAGGGGTGAAGGGTAACAGAAGCCGGAAGGCTAAGGCGCTTAATATAGGGGCCATAGCCAAATAGATCGCTCACCTCGGAAAGGGCCTGGTGGACTTGCGGAGTTATAAGTGCGTTCTGGCCAGGGCCCAGACTAAGGATAAAAAGACGTTTTAAAAGAGAAGAGGGGACCAAATAAAGACTCCTAAGGGGTTAAAAATGTCTATAAAATATTACAAGGAAAAGTTTGAGGCCTTTTCTTGCACTCCATAACGTGCATTCCATAAGAGGTAAATTTCTTGCAGATCTTCCTAACTTCTAGGGAAGTCTCTGTTCTAGCCCAATAATATTGGCCCCATAATAAAGAGAAAATCCTTCAAGCAAAATCTGGCTACGGGTTCAAGTTTTCTCGGCGTTCTTTTTGGCGACCGGGGATAAAGATTAAGCTAAAATAGGGCGCAGTCTTGGGAATTTCCTTAGCAAGTGGCAGGATTCGTTGCTGGCTTTGGGTTGCGTATTCAATATAGTGGGCGCGGCTAAGGGTTTGGGTTTGTTGAAGGGCTGTGCAGATTTTTTCAAGATTTTGGCCAATTTTCATAATAACAGCAGCATCACACTGGCCTAGCTGGTAGCAAAGCTCCGACAAGGGCAACGTGCCTGGTAAAACACTTAAGACATCATCCCCATGTGTAATGGGAATTAAAGCTGATGACCAGCTTGCAGACATAGCACTTACTCCCGGTGTAACCTCTATGGCGTGGCGTGGAAGCAGGCGGTCAAAAACATAAAGACAGGACCCGTAAAGAAAAGGATCTCCTTCGGAGAGGAGAACCAATCTTTCACCAGCAGAAAGGCATTGGGCAAGCTGCTGGGCTGAGTGATCATAAAAAGTCGCTAGAGTTTGTTTATAATGTGGGTCTGTAAATGGTATTTCTGTGGTGAGAGGGTATTCCAGCCGTAATTCTTTGGTGTGGGGAGAAATAAAGCTTTCAGCAATTGTGCGGGCATGGCCCTTTTTTCCTCGCTTGGTAAAATAGGCTATGGCTTGAGCTTGGCCAATTAAGCGGGCAGCCCTTAAAGTGAGTAAATCTGGGGCACCTGGGCCTACCCCTACAATATGGAGGGCGTTGTTTTTCATAAGTGGGAACTCGCCAGGGCATTCAAAGCCGCAGCAGTGATTGCGCTCCCACCTTGGCGGCCATGAAGGGTAAGGAATGGAACTGGCGCCTGTTGGGCCAGGGCTGTCTTGGAGTCTTCTGCACCGACAAATCCTACGGGAATGCCAATAATGGCTGCGGGTTTATCAGGGATATTGTCTAGCATTTCCAAAAGATGGAAAAGGGCGGTGGGGGCATTGCCGATGGCTATAAGACTTCCGGCCATATGGGGTTTCCATAGTTCCAGTGCTGCAGCAGAGCGGGTTGTTCCTAACTGTTGGGCCAGGAGGGGCGTTTGGGGGTCGTGAAGGGTGCAGATGACGGGGTTGTTATGACTAAAACGGTTTTTTGTTAAGCCATGAGCCAGCATTTCAGAATCACAGAGAATGGGCTGCCCCAGCGAAAGGGCCCTTTGGGCCGTAGCGACCAAATCAGGGCTAAATTGTATAAGAGGGGCAATGTCAACTCGTCCGCAAGCATGGATCATACGGGTAGCAACCCAGGCCTCAGCGGGTGAAAAACCAGAAAGATTGGCCTCCTTTTGGATTGTCTCAAAGGAAAGCCTGTAAATATCTTCGCCGTTCCGCAGATAATCAAAATTAGTCAAAGGGGGTGCTCACAATGGGTTTAAAAGTAAAATAGCGTCAAGATGAGAAAAAGGTTGAGGAAAGAAGAGCGATAACGTCTTCAAGGGGGAGATTTTTATATAAAGGGCTATCGGTTGTCCGTCCATTCCGAATTATATCATATCGCCCTTTTTCTGCGACCAGTGTTAAAGGCGCAGAAAAAGGGTAGGCACAGCCCTTTCGACAGCCAGAAATATGGAGAGGCTGGTATTTTTTAGCAAAAATAGCAAGCTGTTTGCCATCCTCTCGGGGGGCAGTACTCCCATGGTAGCATCCTTGTTGGCCAGGGCATGCAATAATATTCAGCAAGGGGTCATGAGGAGAAGTTAAAAAATCCTGCTGCCAGAAGGAATTAGGAAGATAAGGGGCAAGGATAACACTTCGCCAGGGTGTAAAATAACAGCGGCTGGCCTTAGGCATGTGGGTGGCAAGTTTTTCCAGCAACTCTGCAGTGAGCACTCCAAAGGGTAAGCCAAGGCCAAAGGCAGGTATCCTCAACCCGTCCAGCAGCCCTATGGGAAGGCGGGGGGATGGTGGGGAAGTCAGGGCACTCAGAGAGGTTAAGGTGGTTAGTCCCGCACAAGAAAAGAGATGTTCAGGATGAGCCCTATGGAGAAGTCGGGGGGCTAAGCCAGCAGCAAGCTGGGCAAGTTGAATACCATAGAAAGCGGCTTGATGGGGATGAACGCTGGCTACTATGGGGCTTGTTCCAAGTTTGATGTGCCATTGCCGATTGAGACAGAGCAGAGAAATATCAGCCTGATGGCCGGTGAGAGGAAAATGCCCGTCCCCATCAACAAGGAAGCTAAACTTGCCAGAAAGCGGAGAGAAAAGAGCAGATTTTTCAGAAATCTGGGTTTCAAGGTCTTGAATAATCTGAAACGTTAAAGGGTGGGCTGCGGGATCTAGGCCTGCTAGGGGGGAAGAAAGAATATTGCGGTATTTTTCTGCCAAAGGGTTTGGGTGGCACAGGTTAAGCTTTTGGGCTTTGTTTTGGAATTCTGGCAGGGTGTGGGCGGGGAATCCCCTTATTTGTAGGTTCCCCCGTTGGGTAATTTCTACAATATTGTGGGTAAGGTTTATACAGGTTTCAGCAATAAAGCGGAGTTGCTCTGCGGTCAGCCCCCCTGCGAAGGGTTTAATACGAATAATCAACCCATCAGCACTATCCATGGGGTTATATAGGCTTGGACACCAACCGCGTGTGTGAGGGGAATGAGACATGGAAATAAAACCAGAAGGCTAAGAAAAGAAAAATCAAATTCCTGAACTGATCGATCAATCATAACCTGAAAGGTATAGGCAGGGATACGATTTTGATCATTCCTGATCAGAAAAATAAGCGAGGATACTGTTTTGGTGTGGGTGCCATAGCCCCTTTTTAATCGCCAGAAGGAAGGCGTTCTGCATGGTGGTAGCAGCTTTTGGGTTATGGGTTTTTAGAAATTCCTTTACGTTGTCATTGCCGAGAGTGGCCTTGAAAACCAGGGTAAATTGTTCATCAAATCGGTCGGGGAGAAGAGTTGCAAATTGGAGTAATACCGTAAGCGGGCGGCTGATTTCTGAAGCCCCTCTATAGCTATGGTCCATCATGGCGTTAATCCATACGGGGTTGGCTGCTCGCCCGCGAACAATCCGGCGGATCTCTTCAGCCAACAGGCGGATTCGTGGAGAATGCGGGTGGGAAGTATCTGCCAGATAGAATGGGATATCCGCGTTTCCCACGGTATGGGCTGCTGCCATCATACCGCCTTCGTGTGTGGCATAGTCTGTATGATCCAATAGGTCGCTTTCAGCATGATCCTGGCTGTGAAGAAGCATATCAGCTTGCTTTAGCCTTTGGGAAAGGCCTTGAATATCGGGTTGGGGAGCCTGGTTTTTACTGTAAGCATAGGCTGAATGGGCTAGCCACGCCTGTCCTTGAGTGTGTTGTGTGGTTTCTTCTGTAAGGGTGGGATCAATCCCAGAGCCGTACTGGCTGGGAGCAGTACTAAAAATACGTGCAAAAGGGGCTGACTGGCCTGCGGTCTGAAAGTAGGGGTTCCAGTCAGAGCCATCATCATGCTGACAAAGGGCTGTTACGGCTTGCTCAAAGAGGGCGAGTTGAGCCTCAAATGTGTCTCTAAACAGGCCGGAAACCCGTAAGGTCACATCAACCCGAGGGCGGTTTAGATAGGCTAGGGGTATAATATCAAACCGGTTTATCCGGCGTGAGTGCTGGTCCCATAGGGGTTTTATTCCCATAAAAATAAAAGCCAGTGCCAGGTCTTCGCCGCCTGTACGCAATGTAGGGCTTGCCCATATATCGATGACTGTCTTTCTCAGATAATCGCCTTTCTCCTGCATGTAGCGTTGCAGAAGGGTTTGAGCTGTAGCCTCAGCGAGTGTGTAGGCTGCTTGGGATGGGAGGCCACGAGGATCAACAGTATAAAGGTTGCGCCCGGTAGGGAGGACATCAGCCCGGCCACGGGTGGGTGCCCCAGCGGGGCCCGGTTGAATGAACTCCCCATTCAGGGCTGCCAGCAACGCTGTGGTTTCTGCTGCAGGAGAGGCTTCTAGTCGATGTTCAATAACATTTTTTTCCAGGGGGCTGTTTTGGGAAATGGCGGTAAGCAAGGCTGCCTGCTGGGTAGGGGGCTGGCCAAACACATGTAAACCAAGGCGAATTTGCAGGTCTTTAATATCGCACAAATAGGCATCCAGCCGACTTAGGGCCACATCGTCTTCCAGAAGGCTTCGATCGATTCCACTTTCACGCAGAAGGCCCATGGTTTCAGCCTTATTGAGAATATCTGCCCGTAACATGTCCATACGGCGATGGTCTAGGCCATCAGCTTCGGCGTAATCATCAATCATGCTTTCCAGAATAGCCGCCTCGTCATGGTGACCAGCACTTTGAATGGGAGGGGTAAGATGGCCAATGATCACAGCATTTAACCGGCGTTTTGCACAGGCGGCTTCCCCAGGGTTGTTAACAATGAAAGGGTAGATAATAGGTAACCCCTTAAGAAGGCTTTGAGGGAAGCAGTGGCTGGAAAGGGCTGCGGCCTTACCGGGTAGCCATTCCAGGGTTCCATGGGTGCCCAATTGAACAAGCCCTTGCACGCCTTGCTGGGATAACAACCATAAATAACAGGCCAGATAGGTATGGCAAGGAGGGGTATCGGGGTCATGGTAAAGGGCTTTTCGATCGGTATGGGCGGGGTTGCGGTCAGGCTGAATAAGGCAGGTGATGTGACCAGTCTGAATAAAGCGTAAATGAAAAGACCCGTTTATGGCTTCGGCTTCCGGTGGGCCCCAGTGTTGGAGCACGGTGTCTTGTAAGAGAAGGGGAAGGGTTTTAAACAGCGGGTTATATTCTTCTATGGAGAGAAAGGCTTGGGCCGGTTCATGACATAGAGCTTGGATAAGGGTCTCTGTTTCTGGCAGGGGGGCGGAAAGTGTATAACCTGCCCCTTGTAAAGTCGCCAGTAAGGAGGAGAGGCTTGCAAAGCTATCTAACCCCACAGCATGGCCTTTCTGGCCTTCAATACCGGGATAGTCAGAAAGGATAATGCCGATTTTTCGTTTGTGAGGGGGCGTTTTTCGGAGGAGGCACCATTTTTTTGCCTGCTCTACAGTTTGCCTTATACCAGGAAGGTAAGGGGCATTGAAGGCAAGCCCGTTATGCTCGGTTTTAAAAGAAATAGCTGTGCCGGCAAGCCTTCCATCCAGTTCGGGCAGCACAAGTTGCATGGCCATATCGGTTTGGGAGAGGCCTCGATAGCTTTTTTGCCACAATTCTTCGGTGTTTAAAGGTTGGAAGAGCTGGATAACAGGGCAATTGGCTGCTTCGAGGGGGGAGTTTGCAAAGTGATCATCGCGGCTGGCAAAAAAGGTGGCGTTAAGGATAATGTCAGGCTTGAGCTTGGCCAGATGTTCGGCAATAAAATGGCGAACTGTCAGATCTTTGAGGCTAGAAACAAAACAGGCCAAAACGCCAAACCCTTCTTCTTTCAAGGTTTCAAGCAGGCAATCTATGGCCTTATGGTCGCCAGACAGCAGATGGGAACGATAGAAAATCACACAAGCTATTGAGTGGCAGCCCTGAAAGGAGAGCGGATCAGGAGGGGAAAGGGAAAGGGGGTAAAAGCCACAAGCAGGAAAGAGGTTTGCTGTTGTTAGAATTTGAGAGATCTTGCGATGATCAGAGATGTAAGGAGTATCTTGGGATAAAGCAGTTGGGGATAAAGCTGCGACTGACCCTATATGGGCTACTGATTGCGCAAGAGTGAAGGCTAAATCCATATTGGTTGCCCCCCCTTGATGGAAATAAGCGGCAAAGGCGTTGCTGAGATAAGGGGGGGCTGTATTATATTCCAGCAAGCTGAGCGCTGCCTCGGCCTCCTCTCCTCCTTCACCGGAAATAATAATAAGGGGGATATCTGCTTTCTGGCATATAGCTCGACATTCCTCAAGCCCATAGCGCCAGTATTCGACCCCTCCTAACAGACGAATAATGATACAACGGGCATGAGTAAGGGTTTTTTCTACATACAGATCAATGGAAAGGGGGTGGCGCAAACGGGCCAGCGGTACACAGCGGGCAGAAGGGGTTTGGGTCGTAGAACGTTTTATTGCCCCATTAAAGGCAATCAGGTCACTATCGGAAAAAGAGAGAAATACAATATCGGTAGGGGAATGTTCTAGATCTTCCGCCTGGGCCTGTTCATCAAGGCTTACGCGTTCTCGCCTAAGAAGATGCATGGAAAAACCCTATCCATTTAAGAGGAGTAGGCCATTGAGTAAGAAAAGTAAGCCATTGGAGCATCAGCTCAAAGCCTTGCGGATTGTATCGATATCCAGCCCTTTTTGCCCAATAATAATCAGCTGGCCGTTTTGTGGAATGGTGGGCTCCCAGGGAGTATCATAGTGATAATCAAAACGTTCGCCAACACCTTGCAAGGCCAACCGTAAGGGTTTGTCTTTCACAGCCAGAAAACCTTTGATACGTAAAATATCATGACGAGCCGAAAGGGCTTTGAGCTGGTTAATCAATTCCTCTGGGGTGGTAATGGAAGGAATATGGAGGATATGGCTTTCAAAATCATCATGTTCATGGGCACCATCCTCAGCATCATGGTGAGAGGGGCGCGCTAATAGGTCATCTTCTGCTGCAGCATTGAGCCCTAAAAGTACGGAAGTGGGTAATGTGCCATCTGCCGTTGTAACAATTTTTACACTTCGGGGGGTTTGGGTTTGAATCTGCTCCTTCAGGGCTTGAACGTTCTTTTCAGAAAGCTTGCTGGTTTTGTTCAAAATCACAAGATCGGCAGCAAGGATCTGATCTTCGAACACTTCAGCCAAAGGGTTGTCATGATCAAGGGAGGGATCTGCTGCTTGTTGTTGAGCCACGGCTTCTGGGTTATCGGCAAATCGGCCTGCGACAACGGCTGGAGCATCCACAACAGTGATGACCCCATCAACTGTCAGGCGGTTTTTAACGTCGGGCCAGTTAAAGGCCTTGATCAAGGGCTTGGGCAAAGCCAGGCCAGAGGTTTCAATAACAATATGATGGGGGGGATTCGGGCGGTTGATAAGGGCTTGCATGGCTGGTAAAAAATCATCAGCTACGGTGCAACAGAGGCACCCATTGGCCAGCTCAACAATATCATCTTCTGTACACCCTGCAATGTTGCAGGATTTAAGGGTTTCGCCATCAATACCCAAAGAGCCAAATTCATTAACAATAACGGCAATATGTCGGCCTTCACTATGTTCAAGCACATGGCGGAGAAGAGTGGTTTTGCCAGCACCCAGGAAACCGGTAACAATCGTAGCAGGAATACGGGAGAGGGTCATGGTGAAGGGCCTTTTGTTAAAAAATGGGAGACAAAGCGATAGGGTGATATTTTATGGCGTAAAAGAGTTATGACGTAAAATAGTCTGGGGTTTTTTCCTCAGGAGGGTAAGGGGGGATACGCCCCAACACCATATCTTTTAAGCTTGCCGGGCGTTTTGAGGGGAGCACCAGCCCCGTTTTTGAATGGGCATACAGGTCTGCATATGTCAGCAGGTCTTCTGCAAGGCTTACCTTGAGCCGCCCCAACAGATAGGACCACTTACCCCGCATGCTTATGCTGGCACTGCAGCCTGTGTTACAAACCCCAAGACATTTTACAGCCTGGAGATGGCAGGAGGGCTTTAGGGTTTTGAGGTGGTCTTGGAGGGCAGTGTAAAGTTTTTCGCCTTCCGTGGGCGTAAGGGTAACAGGTGTTGGGGAGATACGGCATGTAGAGCAAATGCTGAGTAGGGGGAGTATACGAGAAGGGGTGGAAGGCATTGGTGGGGTTTTTCTGATGATGTGGTTGGGCTTTAAAGCTGATAATATTGTGTATATACCAGCTTTGGAAAGGAGATTCTTCAAGAAAATTTTCAGAGAAGAATCTTGGGACAGGTAAAGATAGAGTCTCAAGAAAGGAAAAGGGGAGAGGGGTGTTCTCTTATAGCCCCTTCATCCATAACGTCCCTATTAAGGAGAGGAAACTGTGTTACATCTGGTTTTAGGCGGTGCCCGTTCAGGTAAAACCCGGTATGCTCTGAAATGTGTTCAACAAGAGCCACCTCCTTGGTACTATCTGGCTACAGCACAGCCTCTGGACGCGGAAATGCAGCACCGTATCGCCCTGCACCAACAGGAAAGGGGTGAGCAATGGCGCCACTTGGAGGTGCCTTTCCATTTGGCTGCAACCTTGCAGGAAAATCTTCTGGGGCCCCTGGTTGTTGATTGTATGACAATGTGGCTTACCAATATGATGTTGCAGGGTTATGATGTAGCTGCTGAAAAACGCCACGTTCTGCACGCTCTCGAAAGGGCTGGGAAAAGACAGCATGTGGTGGTGGTCTCTAACGAGGTGGGGCTGGGTATTGTGCCAGAAAATGCCTTGGCACGGCGCTTTCGTGATGAAGCAGGCCTACTTAATCAAGAGCTTGCCCAAATAGCCGATCATGTTGTGCTAATAGCGGCAGGTCTGCCCTTAGTGCTTAAATAAACTTAAGAAAAGCTGAGAGAGTAAAAACCCGGGGTGGCTTAATGGGGGAAGGAAGACAGGGAATGGACAATACGCACCAGAAAAAAATGCAAAAGCGCAAGGAACTATATGAGAAAAAGGTTCTGGCACGGCAAGAAAAACGCGGGCTTTTCATGATCAATACTGGCAAGGGAAAAGGAAAATCCAGCGCTGCCTTTGGCCTGGCCCTGCGGATGATTGGGCATGGTCGTAAGGTTGGGGTGGTGCAGTTTATTAAAGGGGCATGGCAAACAGGAGAACGCAAAGCCTTTTCCCATTGGGGGGACCTGGTGGAGTGGCATACGCTGGGGGAGGGATTTACATGGGAGACACAGGATAAAGAGCGTGATATTGTGTCATGCCAGAATGCCTGGAACACGGCTCTTCGTCTTTTACAGGATGAGAGCCTGTCTTTACTCATTCTTGATGAGTTAAATATTGCCCTTCGCTATCATTATCTGGATGTTCATGCTGTCGTAAGGGCGATCATGGCAAGGCCTGCTGGCCTTAGCGTTGTTGTAACAGGGCGTAATGCCCCTGTAGAGCTGGTAGCAGAAGCCGATACCGTGACAGAGATGGATAATATCCGCCATCATGCGCAAAATGGTGTTATGGCTCAGGAGGGAATTGAGTATTGAAAACCCCTGCTCTTATGTTTCAAGGCACTGGCTCGAATGTTGGTAAGTCTGTTTTACTGGCAGGTCTTGCGCGTGCCTTTTGGCGCCAAGGAGTGCGGGTTAGGCCTTTTAAACCCCAAAACATGTCCAATAATGCAGCGGTAACGCTTGAAGGAGGGGAAATTGGGCGGGCTCAGGCCTTACAAGCCCAGGCTTGTGGGGTAGAGCCTAGTGTGCATATGAACCCTGTTTTATTAAAGCCGCAAAGTGCAACCGGCTCGCAAATTATTGTTCAAGGCAAAGTTTGGAAAACAGCGCAGGCGCGAGAATATCAGGCCTTAAAGGGGCAGTTGATGGAGTCAGTCATGGAAAGTTTCAGCCTTCTTTCCGCTGAGGCTGATCTTGTGCTGGTTGAAGGGGCTGGTTCGGCTTCTGAAATTAACTTGCGTCAGTACGATATTGCCAATATGGGGTTTGCCCAGCAGGCAGGGCTTGGTGTTGTGTTGGTGGGTGATATCGATCGAGGGGGCGTTATTGCCAGCCTGGTTGGAACCCACACAGTGTTACCAGTGGCAGATCGTAGCCGGATTAAAGGTTTTATTGTCAATCGTATGCGGGGGGATGTAACTTTATTTGACGAAGGGATAAAAAGCATTGCGCATTATACCGGTTGGCCAGCCTTAGGGCTTGTGCCTTATTATGAGGCATTACAGTTTTTACCTGCAGAAGACAGCTTGGATTTTATGGCCCGTGCACAAGACTATTCCGTGGCCAATCACGCGACAGATCGGGACCTGCTCAAGATTGTTATACCGGTTTTGCCAGGGATTTCCAATGTTGATGATTATGACCCTCTGATTTACGAATCTGGCGTGCAGGTAACTTTTCTGCAAAAGGAAATGCCTTTTCCCAAAGCCGATGTTATTCTTCTTCCCGGTTCAAAAACCACTCAGCATGACCTCTCCGTTTTACGTCAATATGGTTGGGATAAAGCCATTGATGCCCACTATCAGCAAGGGGGGAAAGTGTTTGGGATTTGTGGCGGTTACCAGATATTGGGAAAAGTCATTGCAGACCCTTATGGTGTAGAGGCAGGCTCAGCAACGGTAGAAGGCCTGGGCCTGCTCGATGTTAACACAGAGTTTTCTTTCCATAAGCAGCTTAGGGTTGTTTCAGCTACTGCACAACGGCCCTTGGCTCCCTCAGTTTTCCAAGCTTATGAGATGCATATGGGGCACACACAGGGCAGCGACACTCAAAGGCCATTTGCTCTTGTGAGCGGGCAAAAGCCTGATGGCGCCTGGTCAGCCTGTGGGCGCGTAGGGGGGTGTTATCTTCATGGTTTGTTTGCAGATACCACAATTCGGCATGCCTTGTTACATCTTTGGGCCGAAGGCAATTTTCATGGGGATAACGTTTTTCATTATCACGATAAAATAGAGGATGTGCTAAACGGTTGGGCAACTCATTTGGAACGTCATGTGGATTTGGGGCAGATATGGGCTTTGGCCCAAGCCAGTGATTAAGGGATACCACTGATTAAGGGATAAAGGAGCGGCTATAGATGAAAGGGGAAAGGGTATGGTGAAAGGAGTAACGGGTGTTAAGCAGGCATAAGGTGCTTTTTTTTATGGGGATAATAGCCTTAAGTCATGGTCCTGCCAGGGCAGCAAGTCTGCCCGAAAGCTCCAACACATCATCGCAAACCAGGCATGAAACATCTAAGCCAGAGCACACCTCTCCTGCCCAGGGCCAGCCGTTGGGAGAAAAGCGAGAGATCCAGGATCAAACAGGGCATTCTATTATTCTGCCACCAGGGGTGATAACCCGCTATGCAGATTTATGGTTTGCCCATAATGAAACCCTGATCATGCTGGATGGTGCAGATCACATTGTGGCAACGGTGAACAAACCCTCTTCTGTACCATGGATGTTTTATGTGGCCCCGGCCCTTTATAAGGCCTACCAGGTGCGTGGGGGGTTGCCGAATGTAGAGGAATTGCTCTTGGCGCAAACTCAGCTTGTTTTTGTTTCTTCCAGTAGTCGGTTTATTTCTTCTGTTTTGCGTAAGGTGGGGCTGAATGTGGTAGAAACAGGCTTTACCAAAGTGAAAGAGCTCAAAGAGTCTGTTAAACTTACGGCCGATGTTATTGGTACTCCCCATGCTTATAATGTAGCCCAGCACTATTTGGATTGGCTGGATTTTACCTTGGCCTCTGTAACGCAGCGGCTTGAAAAACGACCTGACCGCAAACGGTTGAAAATCCTGCATATTCATAGCCTGTCTCCCTTAACAATCGATGGACGCCACACCTTGATTGATACCTGGATCAAACTGGCAGGTGGGGTAAATGCGGCAGATATCTCAGGCAATATGAAACCTGTTACCCTTGAGCAGATCGCCTATTGGGATCCTGATGTGATTATTTTGGAAAACCATGCCGGGAAGATCGATACGAAAAACCTGCAATTGCCCTGGCATTGGTTAAGGGCTGTACGGTTTAATCGAGTTTATAATAACCCCGCTGGTCTTTTTAATTGGGATCGTTATAGCCTGGAATTTCCCCTACAGGTTGTTTGGGCAGCGCGCACATTTTACCCTGAGTTGTTTGAAGGACAGGATTTTAAGAAGATCATGGCAGGGTTTTATCGCACATTTTTTGATGTAGATTTTACGGATACCCAAATAGAGCTTATCCTGAAGGCACAACCTCCTCCGGTATCCCGATAGGGCCATCTTTCAAGGGGCTATAAGGCACGCCTTTAAAACGGTCATTATTGGGAAAATATTATTGGGAAAATGCAGTACCCTCTAAATCAGCAAAAGCTGCGACAAGGGCAATTAAAGGGGCCATACGAGGATCCTTAATGAAGGGTAAAAAATAGGAGAGGGAAAACCCATTGTGCTGAGGTGCGAAGGAAACGAGGGAGGGGTGGAAAAGCAGAGTCATAGTGGGCCTTCTACCAAAGCCCTGCAGGCTGAATGAAGTTTATAGGGAAATGGGGCCTTTGGGCCTGGCTATTCTCCTAAAAATTTTCTGGCAAAAATTTTTTAGCAAAGATTTTCTGGTTAGAAATGTTCCATAGAGAAGCGAAAGCGGGAAATTAAATAGCCATTAAACAGCAGAAAACAGAGAGAAATTGATCAAAAATTTATCAAAAAGAACCTCGTAAAATTGGGACGTGTAAAATAGGAATGGGTAAAATCCTTTTTGTGGTGTATCGCTAAAGCATAACAAGCTTGTAAGCGGCTTTGTGTTTAGGATGGATAGAGAAAAGAGTTATGTTTCATACTCGTCTTTTTATAGCGGTCAGCTGTGTGCTGATTATAGCGATGTTCTTATGCTTGTTGGTGGGGCGCTATCCGGTCACTGTATCAGAGTTAATGGGGGCCTTGTGGCACTCTCCCGTTCAGAATTTTTCTGCAAAGGCCGGTCTTGTTTACAGTTTGGTTCATTCTGTGCGTCTCCCCAGGGTATTGGGGGCCGTGTTGATAGGGGCTGCCCTTGGGGTTTCAGGGGGGGCTTACCAGGCGGTTTTTCGTAATCCGCTGGTTTCTCCAGGAATGCTTGGGGTTTTGAGCGGGGCTGGGTTTGGGGCTGCTTTAGCCATTATCTTCAGGGGTGATGGCGCAATGATAGGGGCTTCAGCCTTTATCGGCGGAATTGCAGCTGCAGGGATGGGAATAACCATTGCCCGTATTTTTAACCCATATTCTATTATGATGCTTATTTTTGGGGGGCTTGTCAGCTCAGCGTTTTTTACAGCCCTTCTCTCCCTCTTAAAATTTATCGCTGATCCTCAAGGCCAGTTGCCAGACATTGTCTTCTGGCTTTTAGGGACTCTTGCGCGGCTGGATATGGCCCAAGTTCAGTGGCTATTTGTGCCCGTCATTGGCAGTATTGCCGTTCTCTCATTTTCAGGAAAATATCTTGATGCCCTGGCAATGGGCGATGAAGAGGCCGCCTCCCTCGGGGTTCCTGTGGTGATGACGAGAATGGCTGTCATCATTTTAGCGACCATACTTGCTGCCATGACCGTTTCACTTGTGGGTATTATTGGGTGGGTGGGTTTGATTGTTCCGCATATTGCCCGTTTTATGGTAGGGCCTGTGAATCGCCATGTTATTCCTATGAGTGCGTTAGTGGGTGGAATTTTTTTGCTGGTCTGCGATACGGTCGCGCGAGATTTCTCCAGCCAGGAAATTCCCATTGGCATTATGACTGACCTGATAGGGGTAATGGTGTTTTTAGTGATTATACGTTTTACATCGGTGAAGTGGGATAGGGGATAAAATGGAGGAACAACACGCAGCCCTTATGCAGGTTCAGGCCGTATCGTGTGATCTGGAGCACATTTCCGTGCTGAGAGAGGTTTCCTTCTCTCTTCAAAAGGGAGAGATGGTGGGGTTATTGGGAGCTAATGGGGCGGGTAAAACCACCTTGATGCGCCTTATTTTAGGATTTATACGCCCCCTTTCAGGAGAGATCTTTCTTGCCGGCCAACATTTAAAACACTATTCTCGTCGGGCGTTAGCCCAATTGATTGCTTATGTACCCCAAGGGCACTACGCCATGTTTCCTTATAGGGTTATAGATGTGGTGCTTATGGGGAATTTACCCCGAGAATCCTTTTGGTATTCGGCTTCGTCTGCCCTTGTTGAAGAAGCCCAGCTTGTCCTGGAAAAGCTCTCGATTGGGGATTTAACCTACCGGAGATATACAACTCTTTCTGGCGGCCAACGGCAAAGTGTTCTTCTGGCTCGTGCCTTATTGCAAAAAGCGCCCCTGCTGGTGCTAGATGAGCCTGAAACGGGACTGGATTATGGCCAGCAGCAAAGGTTATATATTTTGTTAAGGCAGTTAACTGCGGAAGGATATTGTATTTTCGCAACAACTCATGACCCCCTTCGCGCTCGTCAGGTTTTCCAACGGGCGATCTTGTTACAAAATAAAACCATTCTGTGTGATGGGCCGGTCTCTACGGCTTTATCAGACAGGCTTATAGAAAAGCTTTATCAGCGATAGGTCTTTAGGATTCCTCTGAAAGAAAAAGCATAACATTTTCGCAACACTTTAAGAAAAGTTTTTGAACTCTTCCCAGAAATCAACTCCATAAAATTTAAAAATAAGTATAAATAATAAGGGTTTCGGTGGTTTCTGTTAAAACAATGTCCTCTTGTGAATGAGCAGTCAGAATTTTAGAGGAGAAACAGGCTGCCCTTTTTAGAAAAAACATTCTAGAAAGACTCCCATTCTTTTTGAGTTTATTCTTACTTTATGGGTTTAATTGTAACTGTTCTTTGAAATTCAATTCCGTGGCTTGGTCATAAAAATAAGAGAGATAAAAGGGCATCTCCTATGGGAAAAAGTGAAATAAAATCGCTGATATTAGGCAGTTTTACGGTAACGTCTTTTTCGGTTTTTCCTCTTTCTGCTGCTTGGGTCAGCGCTTGGGCCCAGCCCGGAAGCCAAACAGTACAAGCAGGTGCGAAGAGCTCACCCATTGTAGGTTCTACGCGACCGCTCTCGCCACAAACTCCCAAAACTCTCAATTCTAAGGCGGCGGCTACTACCCCTTCCAAAAACTCTTTCAGGCCCAAAAGCCTAGCCCAAAAGCCATCTGGTCAGTCCAGACCAGTCAACGCTTCCTCTTCTCTGCCTGTCAGTAATAAACAAGGCGGGGCATCAGAGCAGGTCACCATAGAGGCACAACGCCCAGCAGCTGGCTTGGCAGCCCAATATGCCAAACCGGAAGTGACCTTGGGCCCCTTGGGAACGGTAAAGGTGGTGGATACTCCTTATTCCATCATGTCTATTTCGCATGATGTTCTGGTGAACCAACAGGCCCGGAATGTTAATGATTTGTTTAAGTATCTCCCTTCTGTTCAGCTAGAAGCCCGGGGAGATATTAATACCAGCCGTCCGCAAAGCCGTGGTTTTGAGTCCGATGTTTCAGCCAATAGCCGTATTGATGGGCTGAATATGATCACAACCACGCCTTATGCTGCAGAAAGTATTGAGAGTATTGATGTATTAAACGGGTTATCGGGGGCGTTATATGGGCCGCAAAATCCGGCAGGCATGTTTTTATATAACCTTAAGCGCCCCACGGATAAAATGATCAATCGGGCAACGTTTGCTGTTGATTCGATTTCCACTTTTATGGAAACGGTCGATGCTTCAGGTCGTGCAGGGGAGAATAACTGGTTTGGCTACCGACTTAACCTGCTGAATGCTGGGAATGGAACCGGCTATGTTCGCCATAGCTGGTTGCGTCGTACCCTGGTTATGGGAGATTTTGATATCCGCCTTTCTCCCGATACGGTGATTGAAATTGATGCGGGCCAATATAACTATGCTCAACGCGGGTTTGCTGCAGCCCTGAGTTATAGCGGAACGATAGATTTACCCTCAGCACCCGATATCACTAAACCAGGGTTTGGGCAGGATTACGCAGGCTTTAATACAGAAACCAATATGGCACTGGCCAAGATCAAGCACAAGATTAATGAGGACTGGAACCTGACATTAGGTGGCCTTTACCAGAATGCCTATAGGCAGGTTTTTTCTAATACCAATACCCTTCTTAATAACGAGGGGCTTTATCGGCAAGGAATTTCAGCCGCCGCAACGGCTAAAAATTTTCGTTTGGGCAGTAACTTGGCTTATATTAATGGTCATGTGAAGACTGATTTTATCAAGCATGATCTGGTCTTGGGAACGAACGGCTATATTATGGGCAATTATAACCCAACCGTAGGTCAAAGTTTTATTTTGGGCCAGGCTACGCTTGATAATCCCATACGTTTTCCTGGTCAGCAGCCATATTTTTCAGGCAACTATCAGTCTGCTGTGCAGCAACAGCAATCGTTAATTGCTGGTGATATTTTGCATTTTAACGAACATTGGGCTGTCCAGGGGACTTTTAGCTGGAGTTGGCTGTCCAGTACAAATTTTAATAAAACCGACCAAAAAACAGCTTCTTATGGTCGGGCAGGTGCTTTTAGCCCAACAACCAGCCTTATTTTTAAACCCGAGAAAGATAAAACATTTTATTTTACCTGGGCACGGAGTATTCAGCCTGGTTCTGTAGCACCAGCTGGTGCGGTAAATGCGAGTGATTTTACCCCTCCTCTAAAAAGTGAGGAATATGAGATAGGGTATAAAATGGTGTTTGAAGACCGCCTGAATTTAAATGTTGCAGCCTTTCGGGCTACGCGGGATGCCCCTTTTACAGACCCAGACACCAGAATTTATGGCGTATATGGTGTACAGCGTAACTATGGGGTGGAGTTTCAGGCTTCTGGTAAAATTACTAACCAGCTTTCTGTTCTTGGAGGTGTAACTTGGTTAGATCCGCAGTTGGGAAAAACACAAAGCCCCTTGACTTCGCATAAGGAGGTGGTGGGCGTACCCCCTGTTCAGGCGGCCATGTTGCTGGATTATCATTTTGAAAAACACACCCCCCTTGAAGGGCTTGGGGTGAATGTTGGTATGCATTATACCGACCGTAGGGCTGCTAATGTGTACAATACCACGTATGCTGCGGGCTATTTTACGCTGGATTTAGGGGCCCGTTATGCTTTTGCTGTAGAGAAAGTACCCTTTGTTGCCCGTTTTACGGTGAATAATGTTGCCAATAGGCACTATTATGCTTCTGTCTATCCTAACAGTGTTAATGGAGATACCACAGCGACCAATAGTGCAGTAGTGGGGTTACCCCGTACCCTTTTTGGCTCATTAAGTGCAGAATTTTAAGGGGTACCCCTAGAAAGTTTCAACAGAAAGTTTCAACAAAGAGATTGTCAATACGGGTTAGTTCCGAGGGACAGATGTTCCCCAAATTTATGTTTCGCATACGGGTAGGACACTTTTAGCAAACGCCTTATCGGATATTACCGTCTCAACCTTAAGGTTTCAACAAAGGCAGCAGGTAGGGGCCGATCTAATGGGTGGGAGTTATTCTCGAACAGGACTCTCTTCGTTGCTTAGGGCAGTGGGGATGATTGCTTAGGGGAGGAAACTTTTATGGAGTGAAGGGTATAAACCTTGGCAAAGCATCGGTTTATCCAATGTTCGGGGTCGGGGGAGAGGCCCATAAAAACCTTATCTTTTCTAAAAAGCAGGCGCTTGTGTCGGGGACCAATAGTTTGATCTGGCAGGGTTACATCATTGTTGGTCTGCGTGTGGGCCTGCATGTTGGCTTGGGCGAGATGAAGGGAAAGGATAAGGTTTTTGTGGAATCTGGCCGTCTCGTTTATATCTTTTTGGCTTTGATAGAGATGCCCTCCCCATAAAAGACAGATGACAATGCTCAGGGGGAGGGGGAAGGTAACCTGTTGGTTTTGATCAGGTTGCTGTAATAACCCGTAAAGCACGCTGAGCAGATAGCAGATTAGAAAGAGGCTTGCTGGAAAGGAAACCCTAGAAGCCAGGGCAGAGCGGGGAAGGGCTAGCAGGAGCAGTAAGTAGACGATAGCGCAGGCCCCAAAAATCCATCCCTTATGGGTAGTAAGAATTTCTCCCCATGTTAGCCTTTTTTGGGTATGCCTGTAGAGAAAAACCAGGATGGCGAGGGCAATGACGCCGAGCCAGTAAGGATCAAAAAGGCTTCCGGTAAAACCTAAAAGGCCATCAATTCTGTCCCATATGGGGCTGGGAGGGAGGCTTGCTTTGCGTGCAAAATTTCCTGGGGCTGTCAATAATACCAGGCTTCCTGCCCAGTGTCCCAAAAAAATGCTGAGAAAGTAAGGGGCTTTACGGTTGTTTTTTTTAAGAAAAAGCACGCTATAGAAGAATGAAAACAGGAGGGATAAAGGCTCAAGAAACATGGCCACGATGAAGGCGGCTAAAAAAAGGGCAAATGTAAGGAGACTTTTTACTATAAAAAGTTTCCCTCTATGAGAAATGGCGGTACGTTTGAGAGAAAAAGCCTGAGTTGAGGGTCTTAAGCAGAAGGAAATAACAAAAAAGAGAAGCCCGAATTCTCCACTGACAGCCCATAAGTAATTGATCGCTCCTGTTTTCCATAAAACGACTTCCCCTATGGAGCGGCTTAGCCACCAAAGGGCCATCATAATCAACAGGGTAGTGCTGAACCCGTCAATAAATCTTTTGCTCGGCTGGGTATGAGATGCCAGAAAACAGAACCGGCTTATGATGAGAAGCAGGCCGGTAAAAAGGGCAGCATTGAGAATATGAAACCCTATAAGGGAGGAGGCTTGCCCAAGACCTAAAAAAAGAAAGGTCAGGAATGTTGGAGGAAGCCTTCCCGTCCATGTCCAGTATCGTTGCCAGGTGGTGCTGGCATAATCAGTCAGGTTTAAGGGGGCAGTAAAGCAGTAATCATCTCCCCATAAAGGGGTCATCATGTTTGCCCAGAGTGTAAAAAAAAAGCAAAGGGTAAGAGCAGCCCCCTCTCCGAGGATGAAAGGCCTATGCAAAGAAGGAGACCTGGAAAACAGAGAGAAGGGAGAAAAACGGCTCATAGAAGTGAACCTTGTTTGATGAGGTTACGAAGAAGGGGGAGGGGCTAAGAGGGCCTAAAGATCAATAAAACCTGACCTCACATTTCACCAAAGAGAGATTTTATAGCGTAGCGGGGGGTAAAAATGGAGCGTTTTATAAAAATTCTTTAACGCTCTATCCAATTTTTCCATTCCTCGCGCCGGTACTCCCACCCCTTTTCTTCAAGTTCTGGGATATCTTGTTCTATTTTAGGCTTACCCACGCAAAGATAGGCAATAAATTGCCATTCTGGCTTGCTATCAAGTATTTGGCTTACGATGTGTGGATCAAGAATGGAAACCCAGCCTACCCCCACACCATGGGCACGGGCAGCCAGCCAAAAGGTGTAGATGGCCATAACCGTAGAATAGGCAGCTGTTTCAGGCATGGTATGCCGCCCTAAGCCCCGCCCTTGAGAGGGATTTTTTTCGGAAAAAACAGCAAGATGGTGCGGGGCGTCATCCAGGCCTGCCAGTTTGAGCTGGGCGTAATTGGGGGCATCATCTTGGGTTTGTAAACTTAATGCCTCGGCATTGCAGCGCTCGAACTCTGCTCGTATATTCAGGCGTCGCTCTTTGCTTTCCACCTTCATAAAACGCCAGGGTTGGCTAAGCCCTACAGAAGGGGCGGTATTGGCCAGGGCTAGAAGATAATCCAACAGGGCGGGATCCAAAGGTGTTGTAAGAAAATGCCTTACATCCCGGCGCCAATAGAGTAACTCTTCAAGATTTTTTTGGAATTCCTGGGTAAAAACAGGGACAGTCATGATAATACAGCATGGATAAGAGTTTGAAGAATAGGAAAGTACGAAAATAGTCTTCCTAAATAAGTGCTAACAGAAATAGGCTGATCCCGTAAAGGATTATAATCTGCAACAGGCAGGCCCGTTTAAAAACCGTTAAAGCTAGGACCATATCTTGAACGGTAGCAGGGCGCAGAAAATCCCCTAACCACGACTCATTAACCAGTTTTCCATGATAAATTCTTGGTCCTGAAAGCCTTAATTTTATAGCGCCTGCCATGGCAGCCTCGGGCCAGCCGGCATTGGGGGAGCGGTGCCGGCGAGAAAAGTTTTTTGCCGTAGCAAAAGCTGAGGCTCCTGCAGAAGGGTGGAGGGTAAAAGCTGCAAGAATAAACCATATTGCACTAAGCCGTGCAGCTGGCCAGTTAATCAGGTCATCAATTTTGGCAGCGGCCCACCCAAAATAACGATAAGTTGGGGTGAGGTGCCCAATCATACTATCGGCAGTGTTAATGGTTTTGTAAAAACACATTCCTGGAAGGCCTCCCAGAAAACCCCAGAGCAAGGGAGCACAAACCCCATCTGAAAAATTTTCTGCCAGGCTTTCTATTGCCGCGCGGATAATGGCAGCCTGGTCAAGTGCCGCTGTTTCTCGGCCTACAATTTGGCTTACGGCCTTGCGGGCCTCTGTGAGAGAAGAGTTCTCTAGGGCCTCCTGCACAGCTTGGAAATGGTGGTATAAAGACCGGGAAGCTAAAAGTGTGCTGGCAAGAAGCCCACAGACCAGAATGGCTAGCGGGGTATGGAGCCAGTGAAAGATCGTAGCTTGTAGTCCAAAACCAAGGATTATGCTTAACAAGGAACAAAAAAATACACTTAGGCCACCAAAAAGCAATTGCTGTTGTGGGGAGAATCCGGGTTTGTTGAATGTTTTGTCACAAAAACTTATGAGCGCTCCGATCCAAACGACAGGATGCTTTATTTTTTTATACAGCCCGTTAGGGTAGCCGATAAAGGCTTCAACCAGAACCGAAAACAGGCTAATTAAAATATTCAATGAAAGGGTAAAGGTAAAGGCTGACATATTATGGGTAACTTCTTTACGGAAGAAAAGGGCGCTAACCTTATAGATAAGCCAAAAATATTACAGCATGGAGGCTGTCTAACCAAGGCCCGCCAGATTTTCCCCCAGGCTCCAGAACCATTTATTGATCTTTCCACAGGTATTAACCCCTTTTCTTATCCTATAGACTGGCAAGGGGTAGATTTGACACGTTTGCCTGAGCCGGAAGAAGAAGAAAAACTTCGCTCTATTGCAGCACAGGCCTATGGTGTAGCCACTTCTGACCATGTATGCCTTGCCTCGGGCACCCAATTACTTATCTCCCTTTTACCGGTTATATTGCCTGTTGGCCGGGTAATGCTCTTAGAGCCCACCTATCAGGAATATCGGCATGTGTGGCATTCCTATGCTCGAGAAGTGATATCCTGTCACTCTTTAGAGCAGATGGCTCATTATTATACGCAATATCCTCAAGGGTCTCCACTGATCGGTATTCTCTGTAATCCTAACAATCCAGATGGACGAAAGTTTCCCAAAAACCAGCTTGCAGCTTTATTGCGCACCGCTCGCCAGAATGGGGGGTGGTTGATCATAGATGAAGCCTATGCCGATATGGAAGGTGAATCTATTGCTGGTCTTGTCGGGGAAGAAGGCTTGGTGGTCTTGCGTTCATTCGGAAAAAGCTATGGCTTGGCTGGTGTGCGTTTGGGGTTTTTGCTTTCATCAGAAGTGATTGTGCAAAAGATGCGCCAGCTTATGGGGCCGTGGCCGGTAAGCGCGCTGGCCCTTACGGTGGCCTGCCAGGCCTTGGAGGATAGGCAATGGCTTACCAATTGTCAAAAAAAGCTCGAGCAACAAGGCTATGCTCTACAGGAAATTTTTTCTCAGGCGGGGTTGGTCTGCCAAGGCCATACACATCTCTTTTACTTGGTTAATACGGTTTTTGCCCATAAGCTCTGGCAGCATTTAGGTCATTACGGTTTATTGACACGGTGTTTTTCTTATAACGAAAACTGGCTACGTATAGGCATTCCAGAAAATGGGGCGGTTTTGGAGCGTTTGGACAATGCCTTGTCTTTATTTCACTTCTAAATTTCACTACCAAATCTTCTCATGATCACGAGCATTCTTGGGATGAAAACCGTAAGTAGAGAGTAATTCACATTTGTTCTTAAAAACTTCCCATTTTTGACATGCTTTTTACGGTAGGATATCAACTATGATATTCAAAGGAGGGCGTAAGCCATGAAATACCGTAATCATATCTTTGCTACAACATTTGCTGTAGCGTTAGCCTGTGGGGCATTTTCTTTCTCTAATGCCCATGCTGCTGAAGATTCTTGTGCGCAATCAGCCTCGAAGGATGATGGGGTTTTTGGCGGTTTGGCCCGGCAGGAAAATTGCCTGAATCAAAAAATCAATAACCGCCAGAAGAAAGCTGAGAGCTGGAAAAAAGATCAGGAAAAAAGAATGGAGGACGGTAGAAAACGTCTGGAAAACCAGCAAAAAAATACTGATGACCGGATGAAAAAATGGAAAGAAGATAGCCAGAAAAAATACAAAAAATTTGGGGATGATTCCCGCACTAAGATGGATGAGGAAAAGAAATCTTGGAGAGACCAACAAGAGAGCTGGAAGAAGAAACAAGAAGAAATGAAATCCTCGAACCAGAATGGTATGGAAGATATGCGCCAACGGGCCCATAAAAGGGTAGACAGTTTATTCGGAAATGAGTAATATATCTAACATAGTTACATACAACTTCTCTGTTTTATAAAAACAATTTAGGCCCCTTACCATCAAGGTTTTACTTTTCTGGTAAGGGTTTTTTTGCATCTTGAGAAGGGGTTAAATAATCTTTTACCCTATACCCTATACCCTATACCCTATACCCTATACCCTATACCCTATACCCTATACCCTATACCCTATACCCTATACCCTATACCCTATACCCTATACCCTATACCCTATACCCTATACCCTATACCCTATACCCTATACCCTATACCCTATACCCTATACCCTATACCCTATACCCTACTACCATGCGGATGAAAAATGCCATTATGGAGGGAAAATCGGTAATCCGATTTTAGGAGTTGTCACATGGCGAGGCTGGTGCAGGAAGGATATTACGAGCGTGACCTATGGCGAGCACCTGGGATAAGAAAGGGGCGGTGTGCTGGTACCAGCACTTCCTCTACACAGCTTCTACCTTTACTTCTTCACTCTTCAGAAGCAGAAGAGGCCTGAAGGGCTACACAACTTTCAACCTGCCTTATTGGACATCTTCATCTCTTTAAGAGCGATCAGCTGCACCTGAGCCTTCTTTTTGGGAGTTTTTAGTTACTCCCTATAGGCGGGCATTGACTGGCGCCAAACCAATTTCCCCAAAAACGAGTAATATGATTTGTTGGCTGTGCTCCTTGTCAGAGCCAGTATATTACACGGTCTTGCACAAGGTGATACGATCTGCCCGATCTTGAAGAAGCATAGGGGTTATTACGCGCTGATTTTTGCTCCCAACGCTTTAAAGGATCTCTTTCTACCTTTTTTAATATTAGGGGCGTTGAGGGTCAAATGGTTACATCATTTCCATCCACAAAAGTGGTAACCCATGCCCACAAAAGTGACGATATTGTTAAAGTGCTCTGAAAAACTTTGGGAGCTTTCAAAGCTGATGGTGGACTTCCGAATATGGATGGCTCCCATATCCTTTTTTAATGGGAGAGTCCTGACAATGGGGAGGTCCTTACGGGCAAGCTAAAAAGCAAGAAAGATAAAAAACACGGTGCAAAGGCGTTTTAGGGTGTACTGTGTTTTTTACGAGATGATTTTTTTTCCGTCTTTTGGGGTGTTTTTCCCTTTTTGCCGGCAAAAGGCTTACCAGAAGAGGGTTTTCCTGAAAAACCTTTCCCAGAGAATGGTTTTTTCTCTGAGAAGGATTTTTCTTTAAAGGATCTTTCCCTACCCTTTTTAATATTAGGGGCGTTGATGGCAGAAATGGTTACATCATTTCCATCCACAAAAGTGACGGCATTGTTAAAACGCTCTGAAAAATTTTGGGAGATTTCAAAGCTGGTGGAGGATTCCTGAATATGGATAGTTCCAATATCTTTCTTTTTTATACCGCCCAACTTGCATAAAAGAGGAATAAGCCATTTGGGATCAGCATGGTTCTTGCGCCCGACTGGAATGCTGAACCAGTCTCTTTCTGTCGGTGCATGATCAGTATCTTGCTTGTCATGATCACGATAGGAGGTTCGTTGGCGGCTGTTGGAAGCTTTTCTTTCCGTTACGGGTTTAAAGCTATTACTGGCGGCAGAAATTGGGCGGATATCCTCAGGCACCGGAAGCTGAGCCTGGTAGAGAGAGACAATAGTGCGTGCCAGCTCTTCGGGTGAGTAGCGCGAAAGCAGTTGCTGAACCAAAGCAGGATCAAAAGCGGTATCGGTATCACTTAACTCTGGGGCCGGTTCTTGAACGAGTTGAACCAGGCGCTCAGCGTCTTTTTTCTGGATATTCTGAATGGAAGGAACGGGGCCCCATTGGGCAGAAAGCTTGGCGCCAGCAAGGAGTCTTTCTGCCTTTCTTTGTTGGTTTGCTGGTACAAGAATAGCGCAAACCCCTTTACGGCCTGCACGACCGGTTCGCCCAGAACGATGTAATAATGTGGCGGAATTTGTAGGGAGGCTGGCATGGATCACCAGGCCAAGGGCAGGCAAGTCTAACCCACGGGCGGCCACATCGGTGGCCACACACACACGTGCCTGGTGCAGTCGTAGGCTTTCAATAGCGCGTGTACGTTCTGCTTGGCCCAAATCACCTGAAAGGGCAACAGAGGAAAACCCCCGTTCAAGCAAGGCAGAGTGCATATGGCGTACCAAATCACGGGTGGCACAAAAGACCATGGTGGTCTGGCTATCAAAATATCGTAAGATATTTACCACTGCCAGCCCCACCTCGTTAGGGGCAACCATCATGGCCTGATAGTCAATATCGGTATGTTGAGAGGCATTTTTGCCGACATCAATGCGCAGGGCATTATTTTGGTAACGTTTGGCCAAGGAGATAATGTCTTTGCCCAGGGTGGCCGAGAACATGAAAGTGGTGTGTTGTTCGGGAATAGCAGAAAGAAGCTCTTCTAATTCATCACGAAAGCCGAGATCGAGCATTTCATCGGCTTCATCCAGAACCACAACCTTAAGGCTAGAAAGGTCAAGTCGTCCTCTTCTGAGGTGGTCGCACAAACGCCCTGGTGTTCCGACTACGATATGGCAGCCCTGCTGAAGCTGTCGGGCTTCTTTACGGGCATCCATGCCCCCAATGCAAGAGGCAATGCGGGCATTTGTAAATTTATATAACCAAGCAAGCTCGCGTGTGACTTGCATGGCGAGCTCGCGTGTGGGGGCAATGATCAGCCCCATGGGTGGACCTGCTTGGGGAAGCTTGTCATCCACAAGCAGGAGCTGTGCCATGGAAAGGCCATAGGCAACGGTTTTTCCTGAGCCTGTCTGGGCAGAAACTAGAAGATCGCGTTCACCACTAGCTGCTTCTAGAACAGAAAGTTGAACGGGGGTAGGCGTTGTATAACCCTGTTCAGAGAGCGCACGTTCAAGAGTGGGGGAAAGGTTGGGGAAAAACATGAAGGCCAGATCCAGACATTAAAGTAAAAAAGTAAAAAACAGGGAGAGGGTTAAGGTTGTCCTGTTACGCACAGGCTTATAGGGCTTTTGCAGAAAATGGCAAAGGGTGCATCAGGTTTTAAAGGAGCATAATACTCACGGTGGATGAATAATCTAAAGGCTTTTTTCTGCTTCTGCGTACTCGTTAAAGAGGCAAATGCCATATTATTTCCTTAAGGAAAAGTTATTTCTTATATCAGGAAAAAACTCCCCTTAAAATAGATTATTATCATAAATTCCCCCCTTATGAGAAATGGATTTTATAAGGGGCGAGCTCTTCTTTTTGGAAGGGAAAGCTTAAAGGCAGAATAAAACTCTATTTATAACCAATATTGGCATAAATGGATTGCTGCCAGAAAGGGATATCTTCTGGGGGATGTACGCTGCCTTCATCAGTATGGGTAAAGCCTGCTTGTTTGAGCAAAAGGGTGAGCATACGTTGGCGATCCTCCATGGAAAGGGCCTGCCATAGGGCGACAGCCTTGGCGGGGAGGAATCTTTCTCCAAAACTGAGAATAACAGGGCAAGAAGGTTTAAGAACCCGCCAGACTTCCTTCAAAAGGGCTGAAGAGTTGGTACAGTAGGCTATTCCATCACAACAGCATACCGCTTCAAAGCTTTCATCAGCAAAAGGCAGGGTTGGGGAGGTGTTGAGGTCGATGAGAAGGGTTTTATCCAGTTGGGGGTTTTTATTAAGGGTGTTAGCATTGATTCCGATGCCAAAAACCTTGCTAAAAGGGAGTTCTGTAGGAAGATGACTCTCTTCACCTGCCATAAGATCAAGGAGAGTGGTATGAGGCTCCAAAATGGTGGAATACAAGGTTTTAACGGCTTTATCGGCGCCCTGATCCAAGAAGGAGTCATGAGAGATTGAGGCATAAAATTCTTTATCGGGTGTGCTGTTAGCTTGGAGGAAGGCTTTGGGGTGAAGATTCTTTAAAGAAGCCATAACGATTTCAGAAAACAAGAGGGATTCGTGAGGAGAGCCTGGATATTTTGGGGAACATATCTATTTTAAACCTTAATGAAGGGAAACGCCTCTGGCAAGGGTAAAGCAGGAAGGGGTACAAGCCTGTTGATTTTGGAGTTTTCTCCTCTATGGTATGCTTACGTGCAAACGCAGAGCCAGATTGAGAAAAAGAACAGAAAAGCGCGCGAAGGAGAAGAATAGGGACACTATACAAACCTGCAGACGATTGGCATTGGGACGGCGAACGGCCCGCACAATACGAGACATTATGAAGGGGGCCAACGCATCGGCCCTGTTTTCAAACTTTCCACCTCTAGGCCTATCCTATTCAGACAGTCGCAAACATAGGATGCACGCATTACCGCTGAAGATAATTTTTACTTTCAAACAACTTATCTTGCAAATAACTTGTCTTGTGTCTTGTGTCTTGTGTCTTGTGTCTTGTGTCTTGTGTCTTGTGTCTTGTGTCTTGTGTCTTGTGTCTTGTGTCTTGTGTCTTGTGTGATGAGCACGCCCAAAATTATGGGGAGTCCTTCAGGATGAAAGAACGCGAGGAGGGGGTGGATATCTGGGTAAAATTGGGAGACTCTTTTTGAGTAAACATGCTATAACGAGCCTTCAAGCAAGTTGCGTAAGTTGAGTAAGTATGGTCGGCTCCAAGAAACGAGAAGACAAGAAATGGGCAGAGCTGAAAAATGGTTATGAGTGAGTGATAAGGCAATGAGAATGGCGATATGCCAGGTAGGATTCAGAGGGGGGGGATAATGACAAAAATTCCGTTTTACAAAATGCATGGGGCAGGGAATGATTTTGTCGTGATTGACCGTAGAACACACCCTGTTTCCTTAAGCCCTTCCCAAATGGCAGCCCTAGCGGATCGGAACCGCTCTATTGGGTTTGATCAGCTTGTTATGTTGGACTCTCCTTCTCACTCTGGTGCCGATGTAATGGTGCGCTTTTTTAATACTGACGGCACACAGGCTGGGGCTTGTGGAAATGCTTCGCGCTGTGTGGTCTATTTATTGCACGAACAAACAGGCCGCAGCCGCTATATTTTACAGACCCTTGCTGGCTTGCTGCCCGCTTCTTATGAGGGCAAAGATTTCATAGAGGTGAATATGGGCCTTCCGCACTTTAGGTGGGAGGATATTCCCTTAGCGAAGGAATGCGATACCAACCATCTTCCTCTAACGGGAGATCCTGCTGGGGTTTCCATGGGGAATCCCCATATGACCTTTTTTGTTCCCCAGCTTTCAGCTGTCAATGTGGCCGAGTTGGGTGCAGCCTTTACTCGTCATCCGCTCTATCCCCAAGGGGCAAATGTAGGGTTTGCTGAAATGCACTCGCCTTCCTTCATGCGGTTGCGGGTATGGGAGCGAGGCACGGGGTTGACTTTGGCATGTGGCTCTGGGGCTTGTGCCGCAGTGGCTAACGCCATCCGACGGGGAGTCTCGGGAAAAACCTGTGAGGTGGAAGTCGATGGAGGCGTTTTACACATTACCCAAAATGCACAAGGGGATATGCTTATGAGAGGGCCCGCGGTCTTGGCGTATGAAGGGGTCATCGAGCTAAACGGGGAGGAAGGATGAAAAAGCCTTCTCCTCGAATCCTGACCTTTGGTTGCAGGCTGAACACTTATGAAAGCGAAGTCATGCGCCAGCACGCCGAAGGGCAGGATGTGATAGTTGTGAATACCTGTGCTGTCACCTCCGAAGCGGAGCGCCAAGCCAGCCAGGCCATTCGGAAAGCCCACCGCGAAAACCCTTCAGCGCCTATTATTGTTACCGGTTGTGCAGCCCAGCTTAACCCAACCCATTGGGCGAATCTTCCTGGTGTCACAAGGGTTCTGGGCAACGAAGAAAAGTTGCAAAGGCAATTTTGGGCCCCTTTCGGCTCATCAGAAGGAGAAAAACAGGTTACGGCTGAAGTGTATGTTTCCGATATCATGGCAGCTCGAAAAACAGCCGCTCATTTGGTGACAGACTTCTCCGAGCGTTCCCGGGCTTTTGTGCAGGTCCAGCAAGGGTGTAACCACCGATGTACCTTTTGTATTATTCCTTACGGGCGGGGTCAGTCTCGTTCTGTGCCTGTGGGAGGGATTTATAAACAAGTCGAAAGCCTTATGCGCTCTGGTTATCAGGAGATTGTGCTCACAGGGGTGGATATTGCCTCCTGGGGAGAGGATTTACCCGGCAAACCTAGCCTTGGGCAGTTATGCAAAAGGATTTTGGCTTTAGCTCCCAATCTTTCCAGGTTACGACTCTCTTCGGTTGACCCAGTGGGAATGGATGAGGATATGTGGCACCTCTTTAAAGAAGAACCCCGCTTTATGCCTTATCTGCATCTTTCCCTTCAGGCAGGGTGTGACATGATCCTTAAAAGAATGCGAAGGCGGCATTTAACCCAAGATGTCCGCCAGGTGGTTGAGCGTGCGCGATCCATCCAGCCCACTATTGGTCTGGGAGCAGATCTTATAGCGGGTTTTCCCACAGAGACTGAAGCCATGTTTGAACAGACCTTGCAATTTGTAGAAGAAATGGCTTTTCCTTTCTTGCATGTTTTTCCCTATAGTGAACGTGAAGGAACACCAGCTGCGCGTATGCCACAACTTCCCAAAAAGCTGCGCAAGGCGCGCGCTGCTCAATTACGTCAGATTGGGGAAAAAACCAGGCAGCATTATTATGAAACTCTGGTGGGCAAACAGATCAATATTTTGCTGGAAACACCGAATAGCGGCCATTCTGAGGAGTTTGCCCATGTACGTCTTCAGCAGGGTTTTCCAGAAAAAATTGGGCAGGTGGTAACGGCATGGGCAACAGGGGCAGACCAGCAGGCCGTGTATGCGGCAACTGCGGATGACAGAATTGTAGAACATAGAATATAGGCAATGGTATGGCGTTAGGTTTTTTTTCTCGTCTTAAGCAAGGGCTTTCTCGGTCTACCCAAAAGCTTGGTATGGATCTGGGGGCTGTTTTTACAAAACGAAAACTTGATGACCAGGCTTTAGAAGAGCTGGAAGAAGTGCTCATTACTGCAGATCTTGGCCCGAGTTTTGCAGAAAGGATTATTGAGTCTTTCCGCCATACTCGTTTTGGTAAGGAAGTCTCTGATGAGGATATTCGTCAGACATTAGCTACGGAGATTGCCCAAGTTCTGGAACCTGTAGCCGTGCCATTTACACCTAATCCTGAAAAAAAACCTCATGTTGTTTTGGTGGTTGGGGTGAATGGAACAGGGAAAACCACAACTATTGGCAAATTTGCCCGCTATTATGGCGAGAAAGGGTTAAAGGTCATGATGGTTGCAGGCGATACTTTTCGTGCAGCTGCTGTTGAGCAGCTCCAGATTTGGGGCGAGCGGGTTGGGGCTCCTGTTATTGCCGGTAAACCCAATGCCGATGCTGCTGGCTTGGCATATGAGGGATTACAAAAGGCAACCCATCAGGGCGCAGACCTCTTGTTGATTGATACGGCAGGGCGGCTTCATAATAAAGGGGCGCTGATGGAGGAGCTGGCCAAGATTATTCGTGTTATGCGTAAGTTTGATGAGACTGCCCCTCATTCTGTTATTTTGGTTCTGGATGCCACAACGGGGCAAAATGCTATAGAACAGGTGCGGGTTTTTAAGGAGCTTGTCGAAGTTACGGGGTTGGTGGTTACGAAACTTGATGGCTCTGCCCGTGGGGGTATTGTGGTGGCTTTGGCAGAGATGTTCAAACTGCCTGTGCATGCTGTGGGTGTGGGCGAACAGGCTGAAGACCTTCGTCCCTTTTCTCCTCAGGACTATGCTATGGGGCTTGTGGGGAGCGTTCAGGGTTTAACGGCAAGTTTGGTAGAAACCGATCAAGAAGAGATACCCAGCCCTTCAGAAGTCAAGCCCTAAACAGGCGGAAATAAAGCACTATACGGGAACAGGCTCATAAAATCCTGTTTTGTTATACCGTTTTGTTATACCGTCATGAAGTAGGAGAGAGTTGGCTGAGCGAGCGGCTAAGGTTGCGCATTGAGTCAGCTTGGCTTGCTGCTCATGAGCGTATCCGCCCTATTTTAATGATATCACTGGCCTTTGTGTTTGGTGTTCTGCCCTTAGCTATTGCCACTGGGCCTGGGGCTGCCAGCCATGTGGATATGGGTACTAGCCTTACCGGTGGGGTTGTCAGTGCAACTGTTTTGGCCCTGCTTTTTGTACCTGTGTTTTTTATTGTGGTGTTGCGGGCCTTTGGTGTGAAACCCCGTCCTATACGACAAGAAGCTCCAAAGACAACAGCAGGACAGGCTACGGAATGATGATGGTCAAGCAGGTATTAAACGCTAGAATGCAGGCCCATGGCCTTGTAAAAGGGTATGGGGCTTGTGCAGACAATAGGTCGGCTCAGGGTTTGCGTCATGGCTTGCGAATGAAGAGGCCTGCTGGGTGGGTTATCAGTGTTTGCATGGTTTTCCTGGTCTCCTTTTTGTGTCTATAATCTATCAGGAAAGTGGGTTGGATTGGGTCATTTCAGCGGGATACAAGCTGCTCAATCTGGTGACTTATTTTACCTATGGCCCCAGGAAACACGGGCATGGACAATGACGAAAGGGACAAAGGCCCCCCAAGTGGGCTCTATTCTTCATAATGATTTCGAGCGGGGCTTTATCGCCTGTGAAACGATCGTCTATGCTGAAATAAGAACATTACTCAAGAGTTTCTCTGTTCTCCCCTAGTGGATGCTTTATAAGCTGGTCGTGTTTATCTCTTTCAATAAGAATAAGACTGTTTTTTCCGTACAGGAAGCGCCTCGTCTATGGATCCTACGCGATCATCTGCACCGCAACCTCTCTCAAGAAAACCAAAAACACCCTCAACGCGTCTTGCGTTTGTTGCCGCTCATCCCCCTCTTACCCAACAATATAGTAAAGAAATTTACGGCTCTTTATGGCAACTTCTCATCAGAAGAATCAGAAGTTATTATCAGTATTGGGGGTGACGGCTTTATGCTGGAAACCTTACACAAAAGTTTTTTCTTTAATAACAATAACTGACAGGAGTGAGAAGAGGCATAGGCATACTAGAGTGTTGATGGATTGTCCCCATAAAAACCATAGGCTCTTTAGTGGATTAAGAGACTCTTTTCGGCCTTTACAACTATAAAGTGTGGTATGGCGAAAATCAGGTTGTCTATCGTGTGGCGCCCTATGCGACTAAACCGTAAATTAAAGGTGATGTTGAGGCCTTGTTTAACGTTAAGGTGTTAAATATTAACCCTTGGTGCTCAAGGGTAAGACGAAAGACTTTAAAGGGGTACCAGGCAGTCGTTCGGATACGAAAGAGGTTTTTGTTCACTGAGCTGAAGGCCAGTTAGCTGAAGGTCAGTTTATTAATCTGATCTCAAAGCGATTCCAAGGGGTGAGAGTGAAAATTTTAAAACATTTTAACCCGTTACACCAAGCTTTTCTTCTTTCTTTAGTGCTTTCTTTGATGAGGAGCGAAACGGTAAACTGCTAAGCATAGGAAGCGAGGTAGTTAGTGTACAAGGGGTATTGAAGATAATGGTCATGCTCTTTCCCACTTTGGGCAGCTGGATATTATTTTTGCCAATTTGTGAAAATAGAGTAAAGAGCTCGGTAGAAAAGTAATCTATCAAGCCAAACAGTGTTCGAGGGATTATCGTACAACTCGTAGCCTTAGAAGATAGGGTTTTCAGCCATTGATATAGGATCAGTCCGCAGAGTTTGGAGCTTGAGAGCTTAGAACTTGCAGAAAGATATTTAAAAACAAAAAATACAGGGTTTAAAAAACAAAAATCCCTTTTTATTTGGTATCAAATAAAAAGGGTATAGAGACCGGCGAGACACAGTCTCTCAATAGTGATGAAATAAAGTTCAGTGAGTATTCTTGCTATTGGGTAAGCGCTTTAATCCCAGGAAGCTCTTTGCCTTCCAGCCATTCGAGGAAAGCCCCACCGGCAGTAGAGACATAAGACATTTTATCAATCACACCGGCATGGCGCAGAGCAGAGACTGTATCACCCCCACCGGCAACACTTTTAAGTTTATGAGCTTGTGTAAGGCTTGCAACAGTGTGTGCAACAGCGTTGGTGCCTCCATCAAAGGGTTTGACCTCAAACGCTCCTAGTGGACCATTCCATACCAGAGTTTTAAGGGTAGCAATTTTTTGTTCCAGAAGCTGTACAGTTTTTGGCCCGACATCCAAAGCCATGGCATTTGCAGGAATAGCTTCCACAGAAACTGTTTGCGTGGGGACATTTTCTTTGAATTCAGTGGCCACCACGACATCAACAGGGAGAACGATCTCGCATTTTTTGGCATCGGCTTCTTTCATAATAGCCTTGGCCGTATCATGCATATCGGCTTCCTGAAGGGATTTGCCAACACTGACCCCTTTGGCGGCAAGAAACGTGTTGGCCATGGCCCCGCCAATAACCAAAACATCCACCTTACTGACAAGATTTCCGAGAAGATCCAGTTTGGTTGAGATTTTAGAGCCGCCAACAATGGCACCCACGGGTTTTTCTGGCTTTTCAAGGGCCAGAGAAAGGGCGTTTAGCTCTGCTTCCATAAGCCGACCTGCATAAGCTGGCAGGAAATGGGTTACCCCTTCAGTACTCGCATGGGCACGGTGGGCTGCTGAAAAGGCATCGTTAACGTAAATATCGGCCAAAGCGGCCATTTTTTTGGCCAGTTCTGGGTCATTCTTTTCTTCCCCTGCATAAAAGCGGGTATTTTCCAGAACCAGAATATCGCCATCATGCATGGCCTTTACCGCCTGCTCAGCGATAGGGCCTATACAGTCCTCAGCGAAAGAAACCTTGGCTTTTCCGGAAATAAGCTTACCTAGGGCCTCTGAAACAGGTTTCAGAGACATTTCAGGCACCTTTTGGCCTTTGGGGCGTGCAAAATGGCTGATCACAATAACCTGTGCGCCTTTTTTGCTCAGCTCTTCCAGCGTGGGAACCAGGCGTTCAAGCCTGGTTTGGTCAGTAATTTTTCCATCACGCACAGGAACATTCAAGTCTGCTCGTAGCAGGACTTTCTTACCCTTAGCTTGAAGGTCATCAAGGGTTTTAAAATGTGATGCTGCCATTAGAACTCACCCATAACTTTGGCAGTGTCAGACATACGGGTAGAAAAGCCCCATTCGTTATCGTACCATCCGGCAACACGGACAATTTTGCCACCATTCACAAGGCTGGTCTGAGTGGCATCAAAAACAGAGGAGTAAAATTCGTAATGATTAAAGTCAGAACTGACGGTGTCATCTTCATTATAAGCCATAACCCCTTTTAGCGGGCCAGAAGAAGTGGCTTTTTTGAAATATTCGTTAATTTCTTCAACGGAACCAGGCACTTTTTTTAAGATACAGTCAAAAGAAACAAAGGAAACGTTAGCAGTGGGCACGCGAACGGCTGCTCCGTCAAGCTTGCCTTTAAGCTGGGGTAAAACCAGCCCCACAGCACGTGCTGCTCCAGTGGAGGTGGGAATAATGTTTTGGGCAGCAGCGCGACCACGGCGAGCATCTTTATGCACGGTATCTACTGTGCGCTGATCGCCCGTATAAGAGTGCGCTGTGAGCATATAGCCGGCTTCAATACCATAATTTTCTTCCAACACCATGGCAATGGGAGCCAGGCAGTTGGTGGTACAAGAGGCATTGGAGACAATGGTCATGTCTTTGGTAATGGTTTGATGGTTCACCCCATAGACAATGGTGGCATCGGAGTCTGACGCAGGGGCAGAAATGAGAACCTTACGCGCGCCTGCTTCAAGAAGCAGAGCAGCTTTTTCCCGTTTTTTAAAGTGCCCTGTACATTCCATAGCAACGTCAATGCCCTTGTAAGGCAGTTTTGTGGGGTCTTGTTCAGTTGTCACCTTAATGGGGTCATAGGTACGACCATTCGCTTTAATAAGAATGGAATCTCCCTGAATTGTTACTTCCCCTGGAAAGCGACCATGCATAGTATCGTATTTAAGAAGGTAAGCCGATTCTTTAATATCGGACAGGTCGTTAATAGTAACAGGAACGACATCTGTCCTGTTGGATTCTATAATGCTGCGAAGCACCAGACGGCCAATACGCCCAAAACCGTTAATAGCTATTTTTACGGCCACGATGGTATACTCCTAATTCTAAAATAATGAAAAAAGATACAATATATCTTGTACGAAGGGCTATGGGTAAAATAGCCTTTCTTAATATTGGTATTGTTAATATTTATAGTATATGAGCCCGTTTGTAAAACGGATAAGGCGGACAATTTTTATCTTCTGAAAGGGTCTGTCTGCCCTCCAAGAAGGAAGAGCCATTGTCCTTGTCATCCTTGAGTTTTTCTCTTTTATAGATAGGTTGAAATCCTTCATTACAAGAGGCGTAGAAAGAAAAAACCCACGCTTAACCCTATGTTTAACCCCATGCTTAATCAGTCTTATGATGTTAGCCTCATGATTTGAGCAGGGTAGTCGTTAGGTTTATAAATGAGCCCTGTGGGTTTTAAGGGTGGCTTAGTGGGGGGTGGGGTTTTGGCAATATTTTTTGGTAGAGTATGCTTTAGGCTTCTGTTTCCGGCTGCCATCTGGTATGGTTCTAAGGATCATGGCAGAAGGGTTGAAGTGTGCCCTTTTGAGGGGCGGAGAGCTGGTGGGTTATTGTACAAACCCATTATGATAGGGTGAGAAGATGAGAAAAGGTAATTTTTTTTCGGCCATACATTCTGGCTTTGCCCTAAAACATTGGGGTCTCATTATGATAGGCCTGCTAGGGGGAGGGCTATTGACAGGATGCGATCTGATCGATCAGCGTACCTTTAATGATCAAGCCAGCCGCAGACCTTCACCCCCACCTTTGCCAGTTGTCCCCCAATCATCCTCTACGGCTGTGCCGCCTCTGGTGGAGTTTACCTCCTCTACCCCGCAAGATCAGTGGCAGAAGCCGCTTGAAAAAGGGGCCCAACAGGCGCTAGCCCGTAAACCCAATGTTTTGTTCGTCGTTATTTTATCCGTCTCTGCCCAGCTTTCAGGAGAGGAGCAACAAAAACATCTAGAGGATATGGCCAAGAACCAGGCCCATAATGTTGCAGATGTTTTAGTCGGTGCAGGGGTTCCTTCTTCACAGATTGAGCTTCAAGCACATTCTGATGGTGCCTTAAGCAAAGAGAAGGATATGGTCCAGGTTTTTGTACACTAGCTTTCTTGAGCCTTCTTGGAGCTTCTTTAGGCCCTTACTTTATAGGAATAATATTTACGAGTAGTAAAGCTTACAGTACTGTAAACTGTCAGAAAAAAGAGGCCATGAGCGATCAGGTTTGATTCTGAGGGAAGAGAGCCTAAGGACCTTAAAAGCTTGGAAGATCAAGACGTATAAAGCCCTTCGTAGGAAAAGCCATACCCATTTTGTTCATATTTATTTGGTATAGGATCTCATTGTAGAGAAAGGAGGGGGAGATACAGGAGGGCTGGGGCTTTTGATCCGGCATTTTCTTCCTCTGTAAACATTTTCTTCTCCTGTCAATAGGTATGACCTTTATACAAGTTAGAAATAAGAATTTTTAGTTACTAGAGAGGTAGAAAAAATCTATAAGGAAATAAAGCTTTAATTAATGTATATTTTTTACTAGATTAGAAAAAGTTAAAAAATGGCCATCACGCCTGCGATAACTATTTATCTTAACCGCCAGAGAAGGAGTAAGGTCTCGTGACCGTTACCAGGGAGAAACACCCTTTTTATTCATTTTGCAATAAAACTCTGGAGGAGATCCGCAGCCAGGGGCGTTATAGGCAGTTCACCCCCTTAGCTCGGAATGCCAGCCAATACCCAATTTATCAACTTTCGAAAGAGGGCCTTCAGCCTTCTCCTGAGGAGATTGTGGTTTGGTCTGCCAACGATTATTTGGGAATGGGGATAGAGCCAGCTGTGATAGAGGCCGCAACCCAGGCGCTAAAGCAGTATGGTGCCGGTGCGGGTGGAACCCGAAATATTGCAGGCACTAACCCCCTGCATGGTCAGTTGGAAGCCGAACTGGCTAGCCTGCATCATAAAGAAGCAGGATTGCTCTTTGTTTCGGGCTATGTCTCTAATCAGGCGAGTCTGATGACGATATTGAACAGTATGCCAGGGTGGATTTCGTTTTCTGACCGGCAAAACCATGCCTCCATGATTGCTGGCCTTAAAGGGGCAAAAAAAGCCAATTGTGTTGTTTTTGAGCATAATGACCTTAACGACCTGGAGGCTAAACTTGCAGCTGCCTCGCCAGAAGCTCCAAAATTGATCGCCTTTGAAAGCGTTTATTCAATGGATGGGGATATTTCTGATATCAAGGCAATCTGTGCCCTTGCCCGCAAATATGGGGCGTTAACCTATCTGGATGAAGTGCATGCCGTGGGGCTCTATGGCCAACATGGCGGAGGGGTTTCAGAACGAGAAGGGGTCGCCGATGAGGTCGATATTATCGAAGGAACCCTGGCAAAAGGGTTTGGGGCCCATGGTGGGTATGTGACTGCAAGCCGTGAGATTATTGACTATTTGCGCTCTGCTGCTTCGGGATTTATTTTTACCACTTCTTTGCCACCTGCTATTGTTGCTGCGGCTTTACAGAGTGTTCGCATGGTTAAAAAGGACCACTGGCGGCGGGAGAAGCTTTTTGAACGCGTTGAAACCTTCCGTGAAAAGCTTGAGCAGGCCGGTGTTCCCTATATGAAAACGGAAAGCCATATTGTGCCGATTATGATAGGGGATGCAGAACGCTGTAAAGAAATTAGCCGAAGATTACTTAGTGAATTTGGGCTTTACGCTACGCCTATCAATTACCCTACAGTTCCTCGCGGGTCAGAGCGCTTGCGCTTAACACCTAATCCTTTTCATACCGATGAAATGATGGATGATATGGTTAAGGCTTTGAAAACTCTTTTTTCAGACGTAAAAATTCAGTCAAACTCTGAGAAGGTTATAGAAAACGTCTAAGGGTGGTTCGAGGCAGCTGTTATCTTAAGTGTGATCCGTTCGAAATAACAGTTTTAGCCGTTGTGGTTCGTGGTCATCTTGGGGGATTTACGGTAACTGTGGCATCATTAACCGATGCGCCATCCGAGGTTGCTATAATAAGGGTCTTGCGTTTTTCCTAGCGTTTCCTGAGGTTATTCAAAGTTCAAAGTTCAAAGTTCAAAGTTCAAAGTTCAAAGTTCAAAGTTCAAAGTTCAAAGTTCAAAGCTCAAAGCCCAAAGCCCAAAGTGGGAATTCACCATCGCTATTTTTCCACTGGCTCTTCCCTAAGAATAAAGCCCCGCTTGTGCCGTGCGTTATAGCGTCTGTATTGAAGCGGCCAGTTCGTTGGGCAAAATCGAGTAAGGGCAGAAGGGGGCTGTAACAAGAGTATTCTTCTCAGCAGGGTTGGTTCTTAAAGGGAAGCTACGCAAAAAAAAGGTCAGCCATCATGGGGAACACGTTGGATACATAACTTAAGCCTGCCCAGTTGGGATAAAAAGCTTAAACACATGAAGAGCTTAGACACACTGAGAGACTTAAAAATCCAAGACTGTTTTTCCCTATTTTCCAATGGAGAAAAAAGGGAGAAAAAAGAAAGGATATTGTTATGTATCCTCGAGGCGGGGTTCATAATATGACCAAAGTCAGTAATTCTGAATGGGATCCATTCCAAAATAGGCACTTATTTATCTTTTTTGCACTATCATGACAATAAAATAAAAATCTAATTTTTATTGGGATTATTTCTCCATGAGATGCAGAGTAATGTCTCTTAGCTCTTCATTTTTTGAGAAAACTGTCCCCCCCTTATGCGGATACGCTACTTGCTGGGGCCCTTTGGGTGAAGGGCGCTTCTTTTCGTCAAGAAGACTTCTAAGCGTGCCTCTGTTTTATTATCTCCCGTTCAGGTTATTAAACTAGGGAATATTTGTTATTCTTGCATGGAGGCTCCTTTTCGGAGTGGAATCCTCTCGAAAGGGGGTGATTTTACTGTTTGCTCTTGATGACAATAGAAAAGGAGTTTGCACCATATTCTATGAGTATGAGTATGAGTATGAGTATGAGTATGAGTATGAGTATGAGGCGAAAGGCGATTGCCGGAAGTCTAGGTTCATAAGGCTCTTTTTATTGAAGCGTAAATAACTTTACCCCCTTGGAAGAGGCATCAAAACTTTGGGATAAGGCTTCATGCATTATTCAATTTTTATAAGGCGATAAGGAGCTTTAAGTCGTAAGAAATAAGCCGTAAGAAAAAAGAAGGGTTTTTAATAGAGTGCTCTTTCTTTCCACTTCTTTATGTCGCTGGTGGTGAACGACTGAAGGGAAAGGAGCAGATAGAAACAAAGAATGGAATTTAATCTCTTAAGGGGATTTTTTTTCAAAAAGCCGCTTTTTTTCAGCAAGAAGAGGTATATGTTGTAAAAAGTGTCTGCAGGTTTATTGTCCGCTTTCAAGGGGAAAGGCGGGCTCGTAAAGTGGGTTTGAAGTCTGTATTTCTCTTCCATGTGAGTTTTTTATTCACGCTGTATGGAAGAGATCAACTCCTTGCTTGTGCAGGCAGAAATATGAATTAATTGGCTTTGGCTTCACTAGAGTATTTTTTCAGATCAGCCAGGCTGATGGCTCCCGGAACAATCGTCTTTCCGAAAATAAAAGCCGGTGTGCCATGAAGGTTAAGATCACGGGCCAGTTGGAGATTGTTGCTAATAGCTTGGGTGGTTTCAGGAGCTTCCATGTCTGTGAGCAACTGGTGAACATCTAGCCCTTGCTGCTGGGCAAGCCGTTTGATACGGTCCAGATTAGAAGGTGCATTATCTTTCATGAGGGCTTGTTGAAGTTTGACCGAAGCATTCTGTTTGGCTGCTCCTACAATGGCGCGCGCTTCAAGAGTGCTTGCCGGCCCCAATATGGGAATAACTTTTGTAATAAGTTTAACATCGTTATCCTCTTTAATGAATTGGGCGAGATCAGGTAAGATGCGCCGGCAATAAGGGCATCGTGGGTCGTAAAACTCTACCACAACCGTTTTTCCGTTAATATTTCCCATAATTCCATCTGTTGGTAGGCCAGCAAGGTCGGCCTGGTGGGTTTGTAGGGCAAGGGTTGTAGAGGCTTTTTCCTCATTTTCTACTCGTTTTTGTAAGGAACTCAACGCCTCGGAAAGAATGGAAGGATCATTTTTCAGGGCTTCCTTAACGATAGAGATAATTTCTTTCCTCTGGGCAGGGGTAAAGCTGTCTTGGGCGTGCCCTAAAAAGGGGAATCCAGTTATGGCTATTCCCAAAGCGGCAGCAAGAAGAGAAGTTTGAGGAGAGTTTTTATTTAGCACGGTGTTGATTCCAATATGACATAACAAAGCTTTGAACGCCGTTGTGGTTTTTGCAGAGACTGCAAATTATTTAATTATAAACTATGGTATATTAAATGATGTGTGTTTTAAATGTATAATAAAAGCAGTAATTTAAAAAAAACAGAGAGTTTTGAAAAAATAGTATTTTTTATATTAGCGGGCTATTTTATAAAAATGCTCTATTCGATATTTGTCTAAATCGTTATTGTAAGGGAGATGCCTGTGTCTGGAAAGTTTTTCGTTTCTGGTTTTTTAGGCTGGAAAAAAGAAAGGGCAGAAAAGACAGCTGCTGTTTTTACGGCCCCTTTCGGCAGAAACATCCGGATTGGGAACAGGCATGTTACTAAAATTGTGTGTATGGCTGGTCTGTCCTTGCTCATGGCCTGCTCTTCAGATCCTGATGAAAAGAAAGGCTCGGAAGCCAAAACATTATATGGCCAAAATGTTTCTTTTCTTGATGGGTTTGTCGGGAGCGTTGCGGCAGATGAACCAACAGCAGCCCTTGTAGGGCGTGAGGTGCTTGTCCGCGGTGGTAATGCAGTTGATGCAGCAACCGCTATCGGTCTTGCCCTTTCTGTCACTTTGCCCTCACGGGCTTCATTGGGGGCTGGGGGGGCTTGTCTTGTCTCTCATCCAGGGGAGGAAGAACAGGATACAGCTTTTGAGTTCCTGCCGGTTTCTGGGGAAAATAGAGTACTCGATAATGGTCGGGCCGTTGATAGGCCAGCAGCGGTGCCAATGTTGGCCAGGGGCCTGTATTTAATGCAGCTTAAATATGGCAGTGTTAGTTTTGGCCAGGTTGTTTTACCCGCCTATCGTCTTGCCAAACAAGGGATTACCGTGACAAGAGCCCTTTCAGAGGATATTTCCTATGTCAAGGAAGCTTTGTTAAGCGATGAGTGGGTGCGGAAAGTTTTTTTACGGCCCAATGGTCAGGTTTTACAAGTGGGGGATAGTTTGGTTCAACCCCATCTTGCCGCTGTCTTACAGCTCATTAGCGCTGCCGGTGTGGGAGATATGTATAATGGGGCCCTTTCAAAGATTATCGTCGATGGTGCTCAGGCAGCTGGCGGGGGCCTCACACCAGATGATATGCGCAATGCCTTGCCAGTACAGGTTGCTGCATTAACGCTGAGTCCATCGGAAGAGACAACCCTTTCTTTCTTACCTCCCCCAGCTGATGGGGGGCTGGGTATGGCTTTGGCTTTCCGGGCGATAGAAGCAGGCCAGCATAATGGACTTGCTGTATCGGAAGGCAGTGTTGCCGCATGGCGCAAAGCCCATTCTGGACAAGAAAAAGAAAATTCAAGAACCCTTCAGGAGGAGGCACAGAATATTATTTCTTCTGGTCGGGCCGCTACGGGGCGCTTGCCTAATCTGCCTGCCTCCACTTCTTATGTGGTGGTCGATCGGTCCGGGCAGGCTGTTTCCTGTGCTTTGACAATGAATAACCTCTTTGGGACCGGCCGCATGGCGGGTACAACAGGCATTGTTCTGGCTGCTTCTCCCGCTCGTAAGCCTATTCCACTCCTGGTGGGGGCGGTGGCCAAGCGGCAAGGGCGTTTCCATGCTGTGATTGGTGCTTCTGGCCAAAATGAGGCTGCTTATGCCGGGGCATTGGCCTTACAGTCTGCCCTAGCTGGCCAGCATTTTTCTTCTACCTCCCTTTCAGAAGGGCGAATTAATGCAGTCAGCTGTTCAGAAGGCTTGCCAGGAGGGGAGGAAAGCTGCCGGGCTGTGACCGATGAAAAAGGCTTTGGAATGGGAACCGTGACTGGACCGAGCCATTAAAGGGTCATCAACACTGCTATAATGGTTCAATAACCATATTCCATGAAATAGAATATGGTTATTGGGTGTATAAAATAAATCATTTTTTCTTATAGGCTGTTTTGTGGCAGACTCCCGTCTAGGAGTTATGCTGCTAGGAAATGTGCGCAGTATGGGTATTGTAAAATGATTGGCAGTATTGAAGCTTAGCTTTCTTTTTCGTTTTTTAAGTGAGAGGATTTATGAAAACAGTTTATAAAACGACTCTGGCTGTTCTGCTTTCGTCGGTTTTCAGCTTTTCGGTTGCGTCGGCACAACCCCATCAGCTGACTGAGGGGAACGGCCGGCCTATTGGTAATAATATGAGCTCTAAAACCGCGGGAGTTGATGGCCCAGTCTTGCTAGAGGATTTTTCATTAATTGAGAAATTGGCTCATTTTGATCGGGAGCGTATTCCGGAACGTGTGGTTCATGCCCGTGGTGTAGGGGTATTTGGGGAATATGTTGAGACGGAAGATTTTTCAAACATTTCTAAAGCAGTTTTGTTTGAAGCCGGCAAGAAAACCCCAGTTTTTGTAAGGTTTTCGACCGTTATGAATTTTCGGGGTTCGCCAGAGGCTGCTCGTGATCCCCGCGGGTTCGCTGTTAAGTTTTATACCGAACAGGGGAACTGGGATTTAACGGGGCTAAGTCTGCCAGTGTTCTTTATTCGCGATGCTGTTAAATTTCCAGACTTTGTACACGCGAATAAGCCCGATCCTGTTACCAATATCCAGGATCCTAACAATGCGTTTGATTTCTTTTCAAACATGCCGGAATCAACCCATATCCTAACGTATTTATATACGGACTATAAGGGGATGCCTGTGAGCTATCGTAAAATGGATGGTCATGGTGTGCATGCTTTCCGTTTGGTGAATGCAAAAGGGGAAACCCATTTTGTAAAATTCCACTGGAAAAGCTTGCAGGGGATTGAAGGGATGAACCTAGATGAGACCATGAAAGCCAATACCAGTTATGCCACTCACGACCTTTATGAGGTTATTGGCAAGCAACATAAAGCTGCCAAATGGGATCTCTATGTTCAGGTTCTCACCCCAGAACAAGCTGCAAAATTACCTTATGATGCGTTTGATGATACAAAAGAATGGCTAGGGGTGCCGGAACGTAAAATTGGTACCATGACCCTTAACCGTATGCCGGATAACTTTTTTGAAACCACTGAGCAAGCTGCCTTTGACCCAGGAATTATGATTCCCGGTATTGAGCCCTCCCCAGATAAAATGCTGCAAGGGCGCCTGTTTTCCTATGGGGATACTCAGCGTTATCGTATAGGGGCCAATTTCCTCATGCTTCCTGTTAACCGTCCGCGGGTTGAAGTACATTTCAACCAGCAAGATGGTCACATGAATTTTGGAAACCGCAAAGGCCATGTGAACTATCAGCCTACAAGCCGTCTGGATGACCCTGGTGCAACGGTGGATAATCCTAAATTTGAGGAAAGCGCTTACGAGGTTTCCGGCCAAGCAAAAAAACAAGTGATTAAACCCCGCGATGATTATAGTCAGGCCGGTCAGGTTTGGGTTTCCTTGAGTGATCACGAGAAAGAGGCTCTCATTCGTAACCTTTCCTATGATTTGAATGGTGTGACTATTGAGCCCATAAAAATAAAAATGGTGAGCCATTTTTATAAGGCGAATGTGGACTATGGTACACGTTTAGCTAAAGCAACCCATTTGGATGTTGCCCAGGTTAAACAGGTTGCAGATAAACTCCCTAATAACTAATTGCGGTCTACTAAGCCCATCGTACATTTTGTGTATGATGGGCTTATTGTCTTCAGTTTCTCCAGATAAATAAGGAAAAAGAGTTTATGTTTGTGACCTATCGTAAAAAAACATGGTCTTTTGTTCGGTCTCTTTCTGTGCTTTCTGCCATGGTGGTCAGTGTTTCCTTACAGGCTGCGCAGGCGGCAGAAAAGGCTACCACTCCCCAGAATACAGCTTCTCAGAATACAACTTCTCAGAATACAGGGGAACAAGAACCTTCGCGTATTGGGGTAGACCGCATGAAGGCGCTGTATTTTGAAGCCGCCAGGGAAGGCCGTAACGATGTTTTGGAAAGTTTCTTAAAAGCAGGGCTTTCAACTGAGGTAAAAGATATAAAAGGCTATACCCCTTTAATTTTGGCTGCTTATAATGAGCACCCGTCTACAGTAGAGTTTTTGCTAAAAAATGGGGCTCAGCCTTGCGCAGAAGACAAAGCAGGCAATACCGCTCTTATGGGGGTGGCTTTTAAAGGAAATGTCGAGATATTAAAGCGGCTCATTAAAGCAGGCTGTTCAGTGAACCACCAGAATATGCAGGGAAAAACAGCTTTAATGATGTCTTCCCTATTTGGAAGAGAAGACGTTGTTAAGACCCTTCTGGCTTCCGGAGCGGACTGGCGCTTAAAAGACAATAAAGGCAACACAGCCCTTTCGCTCTCTCGCCAACAGGGCAATGATGCTGTGCAGAAAATGCTCGTTGAGGCGGAAAAAGCAAACCATCACCCTTAAGGGGCGGGAATAAAAGGGTTACCTTATAAGGCATATGCAACAATAATCCTTCTTTGAGAGTATTTTAGTAAAAAATTACCCCACATGATCAAAAATTCTTGCTACCATGCAGTGAAGAAGAGGAGTATATACACTTAAAAGGGCTACCGCAGTGATAACGTTTATTAGAATCTACCAGAACTCCTCTTCATGAATGGGTCTTTGTTGTATATTCTACTTTCAGTAGATTCTCTGTGCAGGCATGAATATTGATAGGGGTGAAGGGGGAATTCTATGGATAAAAGCAAAGCTTTAGAGGGGGCTCTTAGCCAGATTGAAAGAGCCTTTGGCAAAGGGTCAATTATGCGCATGGGCCAAAAGCCCAATGAGCAGGTTGAAGTGATCTCGACGGGGTCTTTAGGGTTAGATATTGCTCTGGGGATTGGGGGGCTACCTCGTGGCCGGGTTGTAGAGATTTATGGCCCAGAAAGTTCGGGGAAAACCACTTTGGCCTTGCATGTGATTGCCGAAGCCCAGAAAAAAGGTGGTACCTGTGCATTTATTGATGCCGAACACGCGCTAGACCCCATTTATGCCCGTAAGCTTGGAGTAGATGTTGATAACTTGCTTATCAGCCAGCCCGATGCGGGCGAGCAAGCCTTGGAGATTGCCGATACCCTTGTGCGCTCTGGTGCGGTGGATGTATTGGTGGTCGATAGTGTCGCAGCGCTGGTTCCTAAGGCAGAACTAGATGGGGAGATGGGCGACTCCCACGTGGGATTGCATGCGCGTTTAATGAGCCAGGCTTTACGCAAGCTTACTGGTACGATCTCACGTTCCAACACTATGATGATTTTCCTTAACCAGATTCGCCAGAAAATTGGCATTATGTTTGGCAACCCTGAGACAACCACAGGGGGAAATGCCCTTAAATTTTATGCTTCTGTAAGGTTAGATATTCGTCGTATTGGTTCTGTTAAGGACAAAGAGAACGTTGTTGGCAATCAAACTCGCGTTAAAGTGGCTAAAAACAAACTGGCTCCCCCTTTCCGGCAGGTTGAGTTTGATATTATGTATGGGGAAGGGATTAGTAAACTCGGCGAGTTGATTGATCTGGGCGTGCAAGGCAATATCGTTGAAAAATCTGGTGCATGGTTTTCTTATGATAGCCAGCGTATTGGGCAGGGAAGAGAAAATGCAAAACAGTTTTTGCGGGAACATCCAGAAATTGCTCAGACCATAGAGCAGCGAATCAGAGAACAAGCCGGCGTGGTAGCAGAAGCAATGCTTGCTGACCCTTCAGAGGATTCTCTGGAAGACGCCGAGTAAGAAGACACGGAAGTCATAGAAGTCCACCCTTCAGCAAAAGGCAAAGGGCTCCCTTTATGGGGGCCCCGCTTCAAGAAGCTCTTTATTTTCCGATGAAACCAATGGAGGACAAGGCCTGCTTTTCGCAGGCTTTTTTGTGGCCGGTACGGGCGTAGGGCTTTTTTCCTTACGAGCCCTTACCTGGTTTTGCATATGCTCTGGAGTGGGAAGATGGGATTTGTTCCTGTGGAGTGAGAGTAATGCTGCGAGGGTAGTGGTTCCTGTAGAAAGATAACGTTCCATAATGGCTTCCTTCTTTATCGATATTAATAATTATTCTCAATAAAAGATATTTAACTAATCAAATAAAATTAAAAAAATTATAGAATTAATAAATTTTTTTTATCATAATATAGTCTAATCCCAAAAATACAACGCCCTCGCTCCTTTGGGAGAAACGGTTGAGAGCAAAGTTAAAGGATGAAGGAAGGCTTTTTGAGATTCTCTTTGGGGTAATGGCCCTCAAAACCAAGAGATCAGAAGTTCGGCTAGAGGCATTTTGAACATTAATACGGGCGACAATAAGCTTCTGTAGGGTTTCAGGTTGGGAAAGCGTTTCAGGCTTAGTGGAAAAAATATCCAGCGTCGTCATGTCGCCTTCTTTAAAAATCCCAACAGAGATAAGAAAGTCTTTCTTTCTCTCATCAAGGTTATAAAAGGGTTAATTTTCGTTTTTTCGGAACGGTGTCAGAGTGGAAAGATAATCCAGCTCATTCTTTACGGCGAGTTGTTCTTGTGCAAGGAAACGCTCGATAGCCTGTTTAAGGATGGGATCTTGAATCCAGTGCAGCGAATAAGTGTATTGTGGGGCATAGCCACGCTGTATCTTATGCTCACCCTGGGCGCCTGCCTCGACATGTTTAAGGTTGTGCTGGATGGCAAACTCAATAGCCTGATAATAGCAGAGCTCAAAATGAAGATAGGGCCAGTGCCCCAAACTTCCCCAGTTGCGGCCATATAGGGTATCTTCTCCAAGCAGGTTTAAAGCGCCTGCAACAGGTTGGCCATTGTACTCTGCGGTAAAAAGAACAACCTTATCCCCCATTTTTTGGGAAAGTAGAAAGAAAAATTCTTTTGTTAGGTAGGCTTGCCCCCATTTTTGCTCCACGGTGGAAAGATAGAATTGATAGAAAGCATTCCATAGTGAGGGCGTAATGTCTTGTCCCTGATAGGTTTTAAAAATCAGGCCGCTGGCATGGATATCTTTCCGTTCTTTGCGGATGGATTTTCGCTTGCGAGAAGAGAGCGTGTTTAAAAAAGCCTCAAAATCTTTAAAGCCTTGATTATGCCAGTGATATTGTACCCCCAGCCGTTGGAGCCATCCTTCCTTTCCCAGCAGGGTATATTCCTCTTCCTGGCAGAAAGTAATATGAGCAGAAGAAAGCTGAAGCTCTTGGCAGCTACGGGCAAGTTCTTTTCCCAATATGCTTATAATGGTCTGAGAAGGATAATCCCCATGAGGGGAAATAAGAAGACGTGGCCCAGGCACAGGGGAAAATGGCACAGCACATTGCAGTTTGGGGTAATACTGGCCACCATGGTCTTCGTAAGCACGTGCCCATCCATGATCAAACACATATTCTCCATAGGAATGCATTTTCCCGTAAAGGGGGATGGCTGCAATTAAAGACCCGTCGGTTTGTTGCAGGGTGGCATGTAAACTGATCCAGCCATTTTCTGGCGTAACAGAACGGCTTTCTTCCAGGGCAGAAAGGAATTCGTAACAAACAAAAGGGTTTTCAGCACCTGCGCATATGTTCCACTCTTGGGCGGAGAGTTCAGTCATGGATTTGTGAAGTGAAAAAACGAGATTATCCATAAAACTCCTGTGCCCTTATGGTTATGTTATCCTAAACGTTGTGATAGCAACCCGCAGGGCAGATGGCTTGTATTTTTTAATGGGAAATGCATTAAGAGAACGGTGTAGGTTCTTTAAGTTGCAATTTCAAACAGGGCCTCAATTTCCACAGCAGCGTTCAATGGCAAACTTGCCACTCCCACAGCAGAACGGGCATGTTTTCCTGCATCTTCAAACACGGCTACGGCTAAGTCAGAGGCGCCGTTGATCACTTGGGGTTGGTTTGTAAAGTCTGGTGTGCTGGCCACAAAACCGCCAAGGCGGATCAACCTTTTAATTCTGCCTAACGAACCATCAAGTGCGGCCTGGGCTTGAGCTATGATATTGACCATGCACCATCGTGCGGCTTCGGTGCCTTGCTCCAGGGAGACGGTTTGGCCTAAAAGGCCAGTGGCCACGAGTTTACCATCCCGAAAGGGGAGCTGCCCAGAAATAATAAGCTGGGAACCTGCAATAATGGCCGGTACATAATTGGCCACAGGTTTTGCTGCTTCAGGGAGCGTAATGCCGAGTTCCTTAAGTTTCGTTTTGGCGTTTTGGGGTATCATACAAACCTCGAACAACAGAGAATTCAGGTCTTTTGTGAAGATCCACCTTCTTAAGACCCTTTAAGATATATGGGGGTTTTTAAGGCGATGTCCACCTTTAAAAACCTGGCTGTAAAAACTGGGTCTTGAACTGCAAAATTGACTGGTAATTTCCTAGCTCATTGACCGGCTCGTGTTAACTGACGAGCCGTAGGCGCCCTCTGCCGGTTTTGGCTTTGCGGGGGGAAAGGGGGGAAGCCGCGGGGAAAGGTAAGGGGAGAAGAGGCAAGGCAGAATTTTCCTCTCTTTCCTCGGGGGGTAAGGCGTCAGGCATGTCCTCGTGGAGATAGGTTTCCGCAAGGGTTCTGAAAGTATAATCTAAAAGAGAGGTCGCAAAAGCCCTGTTGGGGTCACCTTCCACCGTGCCACCCTGGCCAAAACGGGTATAGGCAAAAGCCTTCACAAACTCACTTAAGGGGACGCCATATTGAAGCCCGATACTGACGGCTTGACCAAAACATTCCAAAAGCCCTTTGACCATGGGGTTTTCCCTGGCAGGCACAATGGCAACTTCTCCTACGCTGCCATCTTCATACTCCCCTGTTCTTACAAAAAGTCCGTGCCCACCAATGCTGGCTTTTTGCGTAAACCCGCTATGGCGATGAGGAAGGGGAAGACGTTCTCCCCTTTTAAGGGTTTCAGGGGCGATGTTGGGTAGGGCATCGGCTTTGGGGCGGGGAGGCATATGGTCCAGATAGGTTGAAAGGGCCCTGTGCATGGCATAATGAGCATGCTGATCAGGAAGAGAAAGAATGTTATCACCCATTAACAGGGCGGCTAGAGCTGTTTCCAGTGTGCAGCCCTTGTGAGCGAGACGGCAGAGGGAGCTTTCTGCCAATCCTCCTTGAGGGGTCAGGGGAGAAAAAACTGGGGCGAGCCCACAAGTTTCTACTTCCAGCAAGGCATCGACTGGTCCAGGGGAGGAAACGCCTGTTTCTATTTTAAAGAAAGAGGAAGGTTTAAGGAAACTTCCTGAAAATTGTGCCAAGCGCTCCTGTAAGGGCTGGAAGGGATGCCCTTTTGTTAAAGAAGGCAAAATAAGCGGTGCAGTCTCTCCATTCCAGGCTTGGGCAGCCATATAACGAAGACATCCCGCCAGGTAGCGACTTCTTAGCCGAGCCTCATCGCTATCATAATCCAGCCCCATCCGTGCAAGGGCAACGTCAAGGTTTGTGAGGAGTAATACCCCTTTTTGTAGGGGAGGAGAAAATTTTTCTGTTTGGGTTTCAAAGCCAAAGGAATGATGGGCGGCAGAAGAAGACTTGAGGGGAGAAAAAAGGGGCAGCTCTGTGGTGCTCATCGCTGCATGGTGCTTGGCTAAAGCATTCAGGAACTGGCAGAGAATATAGAGGGTTTCTATAAAATCTTCATGCTCTAGGCTTCCATCGGCTTCAACAAACCGGGCCAGGTTTAAGATAAAGCCCGGCCTATTGTCATAGTCTCCTTTCCAGAGTGAAAAGGTAGGGGCAGCCTTATGAACCAAAAGCAGGTTAACAAGCTTATGTAAGGGAAAAGGTAGGGGCGAATTGTCCAGACTGTAAATAGAAGTTGTCTCTAAAAGTCGGGCAAAAGGCATAAGCCAGGCCAGTGATTGTTCGCGCAGATCAACCTCTTCCTCTTCGAGGGGGGCTATTTCCGCTAGGGCCTGGGCTGTTGTATCGCTCCATCTTTCCGGAAGGGTAACCTTTTTTGTGGGGGCATCTGGATCGCAAGCGGTATATGTCGCCCTAAAGGGGGTATCTTGCCAAAGGTCTTGCCAAAGATCTTGCAAGAGTGCTGGAGAGGAGGTGAGAGAAAATTCTGTCATATTCCTACTGTAACGTCGGGCTAAAAGAAAGAAAAGAGGGCGGAAAAGGGTTTTCAGTTATACATCCCTCTGGATTGTGGGGATATGGGGGATATTTTCTCTTGCCGCCTGGCGGGAGTCTATGAGATAAAAACAATCAGCTAGAAGCCCATCTTGGGAATTGCCATCATAAAGGCCACAATAGGGGCCATTCAGTTAATGACAGGTTTGTCAAAGATTGTATTTGTGATGAAGTGGTATTTGTAGTGAATTTTGTAATGCATACAGTGTTTTGTAGTGCATATAGTGTGTTGTAAAAACAGTTTGGCAAAGGCCTTGAGTAAACCATGGCAAATATAGGAACACGCCTTTACACATTTTTCCATGGCCGTCTTGTCGGCAAGGATGCTGATGGCCGTGGATATTATGAATCCCGTAAGCCCACGCGCCAGGGTGGAGGCGAAAAGCGTTACGAGCGGTGGGTTATGTACCGTAAGGGCGAAGATGCCTCTGCTGTACCACCAGAGTGGTGGAATTGGCTGCATCATGTGGATCAGGCCCCATTGCCAGAAAGTGCCCGTAAGCCATGGCAACTGCCTTATCGGCCCAACCTAACCGGAACACCAGAGGCTTATCACCCCTCAGGGAGTGATTATCGCAGCGGGCGGCGCCAGCGTTCTACCAGTGATTATCAAGCCTGGACTCCCCATGGGGAGGAGTCTTGAGTGTGGCAAATAGGGGTGCAGCCCTTAGGGGGCAAAAGTCATGAATAAAGCAGTACAGGCCTTGGGCGGACGGAGCCTGGTAGAGCTATTGGCAGGCATTGTGGTATTGATTGCCATGGTGGTGATGATTGGGTTTGCCATATTCAGCACAGGACGAAAAACCGAAACGGGCTATCCTTTATGGGCATCGTTTGACCATATTGATGGCCTCGGCATAGGGTCTGATATTAAATTGGCCGGTATTACCGTTGGCCACGTGGTGGATGAAAATGTCAATCCGCGTAATTATAAGGCCAGTGTTTATTTTGTTGTCCGCCCCGATATTAAATTGCCAGTCGATAGTGCAGCCATTATTACCAGTGATAGCCTTCTAGGGGGCAAATATATTGCTCTTACCCCAGGAGCTGATAGCCGAATGCTCAAATTTGGTGAGCGCATAAAAGATACGCAAGGCTCCATTGGTTTACAGCAATTGCTGAGCAAGTTTCTCTTCAGTGTTACGGAAACGATGACAGCCTTAACAAAGCAAAAAGCTGAGGAAGAGAAACATCACCTTCAGATGAAGCCCAACTCTAGCGGGACTCCTGGGCATATCCCGGCGTTGGAAGGAACTTCCAAGCCGTTTGCGCCGTTAAAATAAGCGTTTATGGGAATAACATGAAGGCGGAAACACCAGTATGGAAGCGGCCAGATGGAAGTTTGGTTGACTGTACGGATAAAGTGAAACTTCTGGAAGAGAATTACTTAGAGCTTCAACAAGTGATGCAAGATATGTTTGAAGATGCCATTCTCATGGGGGTGGATGAGCAGGGCATGCGTTCAATTATTCAGGAGATGGTTGAAAAATTAAGGAGCCCCAAAGGGTGAAAAAATCTCTGTCATATCTGGTATGGGGTGGTGTGTTATTCGCTGGACTGGGGTGTTTTTTTGGGAGCTTTTCACCTGTTTTCGCCGCTGAACAGCCAGAGAGTGCACCGCCCGAATCCTCCCCCAGTAAGCCAGTAGGGAAAAAAGAGATAGGAAGTGAAAAAAAAGGGAAAAAGGGCAACGCCGTAGAGGCTATAAAAAACTATTCTCCCGAGAGCTGGCAAGGTAAAACAGAAGCCAATATTCGTATACTGGATCGGATAGAAAATAGCACCAAGCTGATGGCTTTGCCCGTTGGGCAATCTTTAACGTATAAAACATTACAAATAGAAGCAAAAAGCTGTATAAAGCGCCCCGAAGGCTTACCGCCTGATGCTGCTGTTTTTCTTTCTATTCAGGATACGCAAACCAAAACATCTCCCTTTAATGCCTGGATGTTTCAAGCGGAACCTGCCCTGTCTGTCTTTCAGAATGCCATTTATAATGTTCAGCTTATTGGGTGTAGTGGGCAAGATGTAGCACCTTTCCCCACTTTACTGGCAGAGCAATCCTCAGCAGAGGTCTCACCCCAAAAAACAATGTCAGAGGAAGAGCCTATGGAAGGCGTTTCAAAGCAAACCCCTGCAACCACTGCGCCAGCCCCTTCTTTGTCGCAGGAACCTTCTGCGGAAAATCCCGATCCGGCCGCTCCATAACAATCTTGATGATGGGGTGATTACGGCTGGTCAGGGTGCTAATTGTGGCGCATACTGATAAAGAGAGTGGCAATATTTGCCCTCTAATGAATAGGGAATAGGGAGTGGTAATGTGACGATGAAGTCAGATTATACATGGAATCAAATCAACATTCCTCTATTAGGTGAAGCGGCTTTTTTTCTTGATTTTGATGGCACCCTTGTAGATATTGCCCCAACCCCAGATTCCGTAAAGGTAGAAAGAGGCCTTACGGAGACCTTACAGATTTTGCGGAGGCTTTTGGGCAACGCCCTCGCCGTGGTAACGGGCCGCCCCATAGGGCAGATAGACCACTTCCTTCCGCATATCCCTTACGCTGTGGCAGGCGAGCATGGTGGAGCCCTTCGTTTTTCCCCAGAAGGCCCTATCCAGAATGGCAGCCTGCCAAGCATTCCACAACGATGGCTGGAAGAAGCTGAAAATTTTGCACAGCACCATGAGGGGGTGATTGTGGAAAAAAAAAATAATGGATTTGTTCTGCATTTTCGCAAGGTGCCAGAGCTTGAGAACAGGTTGCATAAAATGGCAGAAGAGTGGGTTGGACACCAACCTGATAGTTTTGAATTGCAATCCGCAAAAATGGCCTGGGAGATCCGCCCCAAAGGCGTAGATAAAGGGCAGGCGGTTTATACTTTAATGGAGCAGCCCCCTTTTCGGGGAAGAAAACCCGTTTTTATTGGTGATGATATAACCGACGAAGATGGGATTAAAGCCGCACAAGCTCTGGGGGGGGTGGGGTATCGTATCCCGCATGATTTTCCAGATTCGGGCACTGTCAGAGTATGGCTGAAATCCCTTGTAGAAGGAGCAGAAAAATGACAAAGCGTTTGGTTCTGGTGTCAAATCGGGTTCCTTCACCGGGGGAAATGGCTCATCCAGCCGGTGGTTTGGCTGTTGGCTTAAGGGATGCCATAGGCGATCGGAGATGTTTATGGTTTGGCTGGTCAGGCAACCAGGTTAAAGAAGGGGACGATATTGCCTTACATACAGATACGGTAGAAAAAGTGACCTTTGCTACAATCGATCTGACAGAAAAACAGTATGAAGGATTTTATACGGGCTTTTCCAATGGGATACTTTGGCCCTTGTTTCATTACCGTACGGGTCTTATGCAATATGCCCGTTCAGATTGGAAAAGTTATCTGGAAGTCAATGCCCTTTTTGCTCAGCGGCTAAAGCCGCTCTTACAAAAGAATGATGTTCTCTGGGTGCATGATTATCATCTTATTCCTCTGGGGCGCTCTTTACGAGATGGGGGGATTAAAGACAAAATCGGTTTTTTTCTGCATATCCCTTTTCCGCCATGGGGCATTTTTTCTACCTTGCCTGGGGCAGATCTGCTGTTAATGGATATGCAGGCCTATGATGTTATTGGTGTGCAGACAGAAGAAGATGCCTATAACCTCAATGCTGCTTTTGAATTATTGGGGCTGAAACCGCGAGCCAAGCCATTTCCGATAGGGATCGATCCAGAGGAGTTTGCTGAGCAGGCAGCAGAAAGCCTTAAGGATATCCACATTCAGCAAGAAAAACTTAACCTACGTGGTCGAGCCCTGATTATGGGGGTGGACAGGCTGGATTACTCTAAAGGGCTCCCAGAACGGTTGCGGGGATATGCGGCCTTTTTGGAACGTTATCCTGAATATTTGGGCAAAGTTGTGTTCTTGCAAATTGCTCCCCTCTCTCGTACCGAAGTTCAACAATATCAGGCTTTACGTAAAAGGGTTGATGAATTGGTAGGCCAAATTAACGGTATTTATACTGAAAGTGGATGGACACCAATCGAGTATGTAACCCGTTCTATCGCACGCCCAATATTGGCGGGGCTGCATCGTATGAGTGATGTAGCCCTTATTACGCCTTTGCGTGACGGCATGAATTTGGTAGCTAAAGAATATATTGCAGCTCAAGATGAGGACGATCCAGGGTGTCTTATTTTATCACGTTTTGCGGGGGCGGCTCCGGAACTTGAAGAGGCCATTATTGTTAATCCCTATGATGCTGACGAAATTGCCGATGCCTTGGCCTTGGCGTTATCGATGAAAAAAGAGGAAAGAAAAAAACGTTGGCAAAAACTTCGCCGCGCAATCGACATTACGACCGCTCACACATGGGCGAAAAGTTTTATGGCTGAATTAGATGAAAGACGGTAATATCTTTAGATATGATAGGGTCTTGCTTATTCTGTTATGTGCAATAGGGGTTTTTGCATTATTAACGGCATGGGTGTTAGAGCATATTCTTGGTCTTGCTCCGTGTGATTTGTGCCTCATGGAGCGGTGGCCTTATCGGGTTATTATTATCTTGGGGATTATCGGGTTTTTTCTTCCCGCTAAAAAACGAAGCTGGATTATGCTGGCAGCGGGGGCTGTTATGACCGTGAATGTAGGCTTGGCCCTTTTGCATACGGGAATTGAGCAAAATTGGTGGCCAAGCCCATTAACAGCCTGCCAGGCTCCTGTTTTTAAGGAAGGCTCAATAGCAGAACGCCTTGCTTCCATGCCTACCAGGCCTGTTAAACCCTGTGATGCCCCAGACTATATTTTGCCTGGTCTTCCTATTTCCGTTACCCTCGCTGATTTATTATTGTCCGTAGGAGTTTGTCTTTTTGGTTTTATTTCAGGTCTATTCCTTCGTAAACATTATCATTCTTTTCGGTGGGGAGGGAATCGGAAAGAGCCTTAGTTCTTTCCTGGCCGTAAAGGGGCCGTAGTTGTTTTCTTGTGAAGATGGGGCTTATGGGAGGGGATTTGCTGATGGCGATAGCTGCGGTGTGTATAACGTAGTCGGCGTGAAGGATATTGGGATTGGGAGAGGATCTCCTGATCGGTAAGAGGTTTTTTTTGCATGGTTCCTTCAGCGGCTCCTTCAGTTCTCTTCCCCAGGTTTGACGGACGAGAAGGTTGCAGTGCCGGATGGTCTTGTTGGCTGGAAGAAATTGGAGGAGCATTTTGGGGTATCTCTTGGGGGGCTTCTTGGGAAACCTCTTGGGCGTTGGTTGCAAAACCACCCCATAAGAGCGCCCCGCCGACAAACAGGGCGTAAGGGATGAGAGGTTTCAATGAAAAAGTCATTCTACGGGTAATGGTTTCTCTTAGGTCAATATTCATGGTGTGTGGATCTCCCAAATATGGTTTCTCTTATTTTTAAGAGAGAATAATACTTTGAAACAAGCAGCAATTATGTCTATAGGGGCAACAAAATCGGGATGGCAGAGCAAGAAAAATACCAGGCCAGAGGCTGGTACCTATTGGCAAGAGTGCCAGTCTTTCCCAGATATAAGGATAAAGAGGGTATTGTGCAAAAATGTCTTGATTATGTTCTCTCTGTTGGGTGAAGAAATATGCTTCAAAAGCCAAAAATACCTGCTCCTCGTATGAGATAAAGAGGTTACAGACCCTTATGAACGGTAGAAATGTGAAGAAGTTTAATTCTCTTTATAATCATGGTTTTGTAAGGGTTGCCGCCTGCACACCTGTTATAGCGTTAGCAGCTCCTGCTGAGAATGCAGTTCATATTGTTGAACAGCTGAATGTAGCCCAAAAAGAAGGGGTGGCTTTATGTGTTTTCCCCGAATTGGTTGTGTCGGGGTATTCTATTGAGGACCTTCTGTTTCAGGAGCCCTTACTGAAAGGGGTGGAAGAAGCCTTGGAGACGATTCGGCAGGCTACGGTAGACCTTACACCTGTTTGTGTCGTGGGCGCTCCCTTGCGGTATGGTGTTGGCCTGTATAATTGCGCCGTTGTCTTGCACAGAGGAAGAATTTTAGGGGTTGTTCCAAAATCCTTCCTTCCCAATTACCGGGAGTTTTATGAAGGCCGGCATTTTGCAACAGGGGTGGGTATTAAAAAGGCCAGTGTTCGTATCAATCACCAAGAGGTACCTTTCGGGATAGACCTTCTGTTTCAGGCCGATGATGTGCCAGACATGGTTCTTGGTATTGAGATTTGTGAAGATCTTTGGGTACCGATCTCACCAGGAACACTTTCTGCTCTGGCGGGCGCTACGGTTATAGCAAACCCTTCTGCCAGCAATATTACCGTTGCCAAGGCAGAAGTAAGAGATATGCTCTGTCGGTCACAGTCTCTTAAAAATATCTGTGCGTATGTTTATTCTGCCGCGGGAGCGGGTGAGTCCACCACGGATGTGGCCTGGGATGGGCAGGCCACTATTTTTGAGTATGGAACCAAACTTGCCTCTGGGACCAGGTTTCCTACCCAGCCCAGCATGGTGATGGCCGATATAGACCTTGGCTTGCTTCAGCAAGAACGTCGGCAGATGGTTACTTTTGATCATAACCGCATTGCTCATGCGGTTGCTTATGAGGATTTTCGGACGATATCTTTTACCCTATCCCCAGAATATAAGGATTTTGGGTTAAAAAGAGCTGTCCCTCGTTTTCCTTTTGTGCCGAATGAGGCTGCGCGCCTGGAGCAAGATTGCTATGAAGCTTATACCATTCAGGTTGAAGCCCTTATTCAGCGATTGAAAAATAGTGGTGCTCGTACCATGGTTATTGGTGTTTCTGGTGGATTGGATTCCACCCAGGCTCTTTTGGTCATGGCTCAGGCAGCGGATAGGTTGGGGTGGGATCGTCAGCAAATTAAGGCTTATACTATGCCAGGGTTTGGAACTAGTACAGGCACGTTAGAAAATGCCCAGGCCTTGATGGCTTCTCTTCAGGTTTCAGCTGATATTTTGGATATTCGTCCCACTGCAGAGTTGATGCTTAAGGAAATAAAGCACCCTTATGCCGAGGGTAAGCCGGTTTATGATATTACTTTTGAGAACGTGCAAGCAGGGCTAAGAACCGATTATTTATTTCGGCTTGCTAATCAGTTTAACGGGTTGGTCATTGGCACTGGAGACCTCTCCGAGTTGGCCTTGGGGTGGTGTACATATGGTGTTGGGGATCAGATGTCGCATTATGCGGTGAATGCGGGTTTGCCAAAAACGCTTATTCAGCATCTTATTCGTTGGGTTGTCTCTTCACAAGACTTTCCACAGGATGTAGGAAGGGTATTACTTTCCATTCTGGAAACAGAAATTTCACCCGAACTGCTCCCTATCGGGGGAGACCAACCGTTACAAAGTACAGAAGAAAAGATAGGACCATATGCTCTTCAGGATTTTAACCTCTTTTATACACTCCGTTATGGGTTTTCTCCGTCAAAAATTGCTTTTTTGGCGCAAATAGCCTGGCACGATAAAACTCAAGGGGATTGGCCCTCTGGCTATCCAGATGCGAAAAAAATAGAATACGATCTTGCTACAATCAGACAATGGCTTGTGGTGTTTGTAAGGCGTTTTTTTGGTTTTAGTCAATTTAAGCGTTCTGCATTACCTAATGGTCCGAAAATTATAGCTGGCGGAGCCCTCTCCCCACGGGGAGATTGGCGGGCGCCTTCAGATGGGAATGCCCGTATATGGCTTGCAGAGATTGAACGTAATATTCCCACAAATCAATAACCCATTAGGAACAGAAAAATTCAGTCACCTTATCAGGCTCTAGAATATCAAGAACCTGATAAATTCCTGGACTGTTACTGTTACAGACCCGTATGGGGAATTGTATGTTGTGAGGGATTGCTGTTACGCAAGATACAGGCCTTAGCGGTGTTGCCCGTAGGGGGTATTTGAATGTCTGAAGGTCTGAAGGTCGTGTTTGCAACGGCTATAGGTCTTGAACATTGCTCTTCCTACCGCTGGAGCTGATTACTTCATTAACAATCACCTGACGACTTGGTTTGCCGATCGGTTTGATGCTTTTAGAAGAGAGTTCCCCCCCCCTGCTTTTCCTTTCCTCAGTGTAAATTGACCCATAGAATGGAACTAAAAAATAGACGAGATTATGTGGGAAGGTCGGGGATATGACGGGACAATAGTTGGCGGTTTACTACGGGGTTTAGGTAGGGTGTGGATAAAAAATGAGGCTTTTTGGTTTGACCATTTTGTGTCAGCAACAAAGTGGGGTTTTTAGGGGATTTTGTTAATTTCTTGGAACAAAGCTCTTTTTATTCGAATAACCTTCGAGTGGCGTTCGATCAAGGGGTTTTGGGCATTTAGTGTGCCCTTTTTATTTGGTTTGGTGCCAAAAAGAGTATGAAGTTGAATTATTTATGAATCTTTTAACGTAAGTAATTGAAATATATAGGGTATTTTAATTCACTCACAGACTTATGGATAAACAGCTCTATGGATAAAAAAGAGTGTGAAGTCAGTTTTTTACCTATTAGATTACTGCCTTCATTTTTATTCATATTTTATCTACAGAACTATGCACAGTTTTGAGGGATTAAATTGTTAACCCACTCTTTTATTTAATTACCCATATGGCCTGAACGCCAGATGACTTTACCGATTATTTGAACTGGGCTTCCCCCACCTTCTATCATTGCCTGCAGTTGTTTTGCGTTTAACTCTTCTGGGGGATAAAGCGTGTTATCACTTATCACCTGTATATTCCCATTGACCAACCGCCTTAATCGTTTAACCAGTAATTCATTTTCAACTCTTACAACGTAAATGGCACCGCTTACAAGTTCATCAATATCTGTTTGAACTAAAATTGTATCGCCATCATGGAGTGTGGGGAACATGCTATCCCCGCTAACGGTCACAGCAATAACGTGTTTCCAGTTAATGGAGCTGTAATCTAGTAGGAGTTTTTTCGGTAAAACAACCAGGTCTTTTACATCTTGGGAAATGGGCTCAACGCCGTGGTCAGCAGAAATAGTAACGTCGTAGATAGGGATAGAAATGACCTCTTTAGAGCTAATAGAGGGGCTACTACCGGCTTCCATATTGCCCACACCATCAATAAGCCATTCAAGAGAAATGTTACATGCTTTAGCCAGTTTTGAAGCAATACTGACCTTCATTTCTCCCTTTCCGCTCAGGTAGTTATTCAGGGAAGTTTGAGATATCCCAGCGGCCTTTGCTACAGAGCTATACCCCCCACCGCGCTGTAAAGCTTTTTTAAGGCGGTTAGCTAAAGTATTGGTCACAACACTTTTCTTTATAAAAAATTGCCGATAACAAAATTTTTATATTGAATACAAAAGAAAAGTTTAGTATCTTCCATATTAAGAGCTTTCGTAAAAGAGTTCTAAAGAAGTTTAGTAAAAGTTTTAAAAATAGTTCCCGTCGGCAAACGGGAACATTTTTAGGGAAGCAATCCATGTTATCTACTATAGATAAGGGCACTTTAGACTGAAAGGAAAAGAAGGTAGGTCAAGAATAGTGTTTTAATGTGAATCCCACAAGGGCTTCCCGAAAGGTCAGCAGTGATCTAAGCTCCTTAAAAGGTGCTAGTGCTGACTCATGGGCAAGCGGTAGTCTAAGCTTTTAAAAGAGGTGGGATTAGTGGCGATGTAATCCCTCTCGGGCAAGGATTTTAACCCAAGGGTGGCGATTTTCTACAAATTCAACCACTTTGGGTTTATGGGTGTTTTGCTCGGTGAGGGTGTTGGTCATAGAAGTATGATGGACTCGGTATTCGGCTAGAATAGTTTTAGCTTGCACACCATATAGACCCATTTCTGCAAATGTACACCATAAGTCAAAATCTTCCCATCCCATGGCTTCCCGATTGACATAGTAACCGCCCGCTGCAGCCCACCCCCAACGAGTAATCATGGCCATGGCATCTATATAATTTCCACGGACAAGAGAGAGCGGGTAGTAGGGAGGTTCACCTTGAGGTCTTTCCCCCATGAGGTTAGATTTTTCTCCAAAAGGTTGAATAAGGGGGTAGGCAAAAGCAGCAAGCGGATTGTCTTTAAGGGTTTTGAGCAAGGTAGAGCAGGCCGCTGGGAGAAGCCGGTTATCAGCATCAAGTTGCATGATATAAGGGGTTTCGGTTGCGGCAATCCCAATATTTCGGGCTCCTCCTAAGCCACTATTTTTCTGGCTTTGGAGAATATATAACCGGTTAAAGCGGTTGGCATGGTCTTGCGCCCAATTGACTAGTAGTTCTTGAGAGGAATCAGAAGAGCCATCATCAACCACGATAAGGTCTATTACAGAAAGATCTTGTTGATAGACGGAGTCCAAGGCTTCTTTAATGCAATGGGCATAGTTGTAAGAGGTAATAACAACACTAACCTCTGCGCTTTCCAGCATATCTCTGGCATAAAGAATGGTGCTTTCAGGGACAACAGGTACAATGCCTTGGCTATACGGCCCTCTTTTGATTAAAAGCTCCATGGATTCGGTGGCGGTAGAGGTTTTGGAAATACTATCAAGGAATACTTTAAATTGTTTACCCTGCCGTTCGGGGCCAAAGTTCCACAATACAGAATGATAAGCGGCCTGAGCCATTTTTTGGCGGAGGTCAGGATTATCAATCAATTCAAGCAGATAGTGTTCCCATTCTTCTGGGGTTGTCGCAAGGAAGCCTGTTTTCCCATGGATAACCAGCCTTTTGAACGGCCCTGTGGGTGAGACAACGGAACAGACATTGGCAAGGGCTGCTTCGGTAAATTTGATTTCACTCTTGGCATTACAGAAAATATTATCGACTTCTAGCGGTGCGATGGAGATATCAAACCGGCTAAACTCATAGGAGAGTTCTTCAAGTGGTACGGTATCTCGCCATTCCACTTGGCTGGATAATTCCAGAAGTTCAGGGAATTCTTCCATAATGAGGATAGGGCGTTTGTTTCCAGACTCACGAAACAGCACAAGCCGCACTTCAGGACGCTGACGCAGAACCTTTATTAGGGCAGGAAGGGCTACGAGGAAGTCTTTCTGATGGGTTCTGGTTCCACTTGTATAGCCAATGCGTATCAACCCATCAGAGGCGAGAAGCTGTCTTTGGCGTACACACCGGCGGGCAAAAGTCAGCATTGTCCTGTCATAAATGTTGCGCATCACCTGTACTGGCGGAATTGCTTCAGACATTTGCTGAGCAAGTTCTGGTGTTGAGGCTATTCCATAGTCGGAGCGTACCAAGGTTCGGCGCACATTGGTAAAGAATTGTTCGGTATGGTATTCTGTTGACCCTATGGTTCTAATACCGTCAATAATGTCAATACGGGCGAGTTCTGGTTTAAAGACAATATCGTCCGCATCGAAAATAACAGGAATACCTTTTTCATGGGCAAGGTGGATCATAATATCCACATGGCCGCTAAATTCTGCCCGCCAAACAATTAAGCAGTCTGCCCAGGTGATATGATCGGGGTTGATGTCCGCCAGGTTAGCGACCTGAGCATCTAACCCTGCTAACCGGCACGCTTCAGCGTTGCGGTAACATCTATAAAGTACACCCGGTGTATGGGGCTCTCCAGCAACGAAGAGAACATTTTGGATTTTGCCTTTTTCGTGTTCACGCAGAGTGGGAGGAAGGAGAACTTCTGGATCGATCACTTCCAAAAGCAGGTCTTCTTCAAGGTTGGAAGGCGTGTCATCGCGACCGATTTCACGTTCAAGTGTTAAGAGAGCTGTAGAATCCTCAGAGCTGGAAATATTTTCATTTTCTTCAGAAAGAGAATCTCCAGAAAGGGAATGAGATGATGATTCTGGCGCTGAGGTCTCCTTAGACTGCTGTTCTTTTTGAGAGGGAGGTTCAGAAGAAGTTGGATTTTCAACAGCAACAAGAGTACCATTTTCGGATTCGGGCCCTCCTGGAAGGTCGATTTGTGGGTTGAGCTGGTGGGGCTCTTTTTGAAGAGTGTCTTGAATATTCTCTTGCGCCCTATCTTTCATCCTATCTTTCTGGTGGGAGGAAGGCGAAAAAGCCTGCTGGAAAACCTTTGTCCAAGAAGGAATTCGCAGAAAAGGAGAGGGTTTTGATTTGCTCTTTTCTGTGTTTTTGTGGTCGTCTTCTGGTTTTACTTCTTCAGCTTGGGCTGAGCCTTCAAGAGAAGAAACCGATTCCATGGGCCTGTTTTTTTCTTTTGGAGGTTGGCTTTTCTCACCAGAGGCACTTGTATTCGATAGGGTGGCGTGATGGGCAATAAGAGGTTGGGATTCTTCTGGCAGTGTTTTGAGGGTAAGGGCCCATGATGTTTGGGCGTTCTCTTTCCTCTCTTCAGCAAGACGTTGATGGAGTTTTTGGTTCGAGTGCGATAAAGCCTTAAGGTTTTGTTGAAGCAGGCTAATATGGTGCTGCAATGTCTCGATATGCGCTTGGGAGGCTGCGAGCTTGTCGGCAGTTTCCTTTTGTCGTTCTGCAAAAAGAGCGGTATTTTTTTCGCTTTTATGCAAGTTGATTTGCAGCTTTTGGATCACTTCCATCTTTTCAGAGGCAGAACGCTCGGGGAGTAGCTTTTTCTGTTTATGAGATTCTAGAGTTTGGACTGCAAGAATATCTTTTTGCCAGTTTTGGGCCACAAAAGAAAAAAACTGTTTAACGGCAAGTTTTTCTTGGTTCGCGCTGGCAAAAATATCTCTAAGGGGTGTTAGCTTGCTATGGGCTGGCAACCAAAGGCTACTTTTGGAATCAAAAGGAAAAATGAGAAAATGGTTTTTCTCAGCAAAAGCCAACAATGCCTCTTTCTCAGGAGGTGTAAGCGAACCTATATTGAAGAGAGCTATAAGAGGTTGAGTTGGGAAAGAGTGTTGGTTTTCTTCAAGGGTTGAAAGATAGGCCTGGAAGCTATTGTCTTTCTCCAGATCAAAAATCAAAAGGTCAGCGTGCTCGGATTCTTGTACGAAATCCTTTAGTGAATCTGCAAAATAGGTGTTGTGGAGAAAAAGGGTCTCTTTAAAATCAGGAAGCCGTGCGCGTAAGGTGTTTTTATGTGGACCTGTCTCCCTTAAGACACAGAAACTGGTCAGGCTAGACTTCAATCCCACCCCTTCTTGCAGTAAAGAAAAGGTGTCCTGGTTTTCGCCTTCACTTACAGCAATCTGGGAGAACGGGAATTGGCTGACCGTCCAGTAAAGAAAAACATGCAGGGGGCTGATCTTTTGCGAAGCCCTGAATAAAGACTTTGGTGGGGCAAAAATATAAGAAAATTGCTGAACATTCTGGAATATGGGAGAGTGTTCGACAGAGACGTTTTGGCTCATGAATATAAAGGCTCTAACTTTGAACTTCTGACACTGGAATAAGCTTGATAATATTTCAGGGAATATTATACAAGGGCACCAACATTCTAATAAAAGATGAACATTCTTTACGTGCTAAGCTTATCCACTATTTTACATAGCCTTCTAAAAACCTAGTTATGGGATATAAAGCCTAGATAAAGGCTTGAGAAATACTAGCAGGTTTTGGAAAGGCTGGCTAGGGATAAGCCTGGCTTTAAGCGGAAACGAGGTTTCTCTGGCACGCCTAAAAAAATAAAGAAAAAACATTAAAATGTCTTATTCCTGCAGTAATATAAAAACAAGTGAAAAATGGTGCTTATAAGCAAATCACAGCGAGTATTTAAAGAACGATAAGAAAACGAAATAATACTTGTTTTTAAAGTTTGGTTTGTGCTAAGCGTTTAATTGACATTATAAAAAACAACAAAATAGTGGTTAAATAAAAATAGGAGAAGGTTAGTAATGGCCATTGTAACGGTCCTAGGCGCTACAGGCGATACCCATCTAACAGTAACTGTGGATGGGAGCTATTCAGAAAGACAGGCAGACGCTTTTGCACAAAGACTGCTTGATATTTATTCTACTACAGATACAACCAAAGCTGTACACGGTTTGGTTAGCCAAGATGGAGGGCTGACAACAAGCGCATCAAGCAATTACGGTGCTATTACAGAGGGTAGTCTATACTTTGTTAATAGCCACTACACAGACCTGGTTATAGGTAAACTCAATTCTGGTTCTTCTGTTGCTGGTGCAGGTGCTGGTACAGCAATTATTCCTTCTTCTGCAAATTCTACCGATGAGGTGCTTACTCAGCCTGTTACTGTTGTTGCGGGTGGTGAGCAGAATACCGAACTTCAGGTTTTGGCTGGTAGTGCTTCTAACGTTACTTACTATGCCCATTATGAGAACGGCACAATCATTGGCGCTGGTGGTTCGCTGAACTTCTATGGTAGCCAGGAAAGTGGTTCGGCTGGAACCTATCAAATCGTTACAGCTTTAAACGGTAAGAGCACACTTTATCTGGGTCTGAGCTCCAACTCTGTTTATTCTCAAGGTAGCGATACAATTGTTGGTCCTTATGCTGGGGTAGAGAATCTTGATGCTGGTTACAGTCAGCAAGTTACTTTGGTTGGAAGCAACTCTGTTGTTAACACAAGCAGTAACTCAAACATTGTTGATATTGGATCTGGAAACTCTATCTCTGTTGCAGGTCACAGCTTCATTAGTCTTGGTGATCAAGGCACAGCAAGCCTTATCGGCGCCTCAAGCACAGTGAGCGGGGGCACAAACTCTACCGTTTCTGCTACCAGCAGTGAGCTCAGCGTTATCCAGGGCTTTGGTAACAGCATTACAAGCACAGGCAGCCTGACATTCTATAACGGAACCAGTAACTCTACAGTAACAGCTGCAAATTCCACCATCTTCGGTGCAGCAGGCCTGAACTTGAAATACAATGTCACCGGTGATCCTACCAAGAGCTTCTTTACTGCAAGTGATGGTAATGAAACCCTTGATGGTTCTTCTTCAAGCAATGCGCTTGTGGTTTATGCAACTAGAAATGGTAACCTCAGCGTTGTTGGTAGTAACAGCGATGATACCTTTGTTGGTGGCACAGCTAATGCAACCTTTACCGGTGGTCTGGGTGATAACCACTATATGTTCCAGAATGGCAGCGGTGGTGGTAATGATGTTATCACAGACTTTAGCGCTTCTTCTGGGAACAAAATTGAGCTTTACAACTACAATCTGACCAATGAAACTCTGCAGTCTATCCTTGATAGTGCTCAGAATACTTCTCAAGGGAAAACCATTGTTCTGTCCGATAACACCAAAATTACCTTTACTGGTGTTGATAATCTGTCAGTTAACGACTTCAAACTGGGCTAATATTTCTTTCTCCTATTACTCAGTATTCCGATTACTCAGGATTACTATAAAAACCAGGCACAGCAATGTGTCTGGTTTTTTATTTGAGGTGAGGGAATTTTTTTTAAAGAAAAAAGGCTCTTGTTATTGAAATGTTCCACAGGTTAAAAGAAAGAAGGATTTAGAAAAAGAGAAATTATATGAATGGTGCCGCCGAATGAATCAACCTTTAATGAAAAATCAGAGTGATCTTGAAAAGGATAAAGATAGCATTCTTGAAAGCTATCGCTCGAGCTTGATGATTCAGGATAAGCAGATTAGAGGTCTGGAAGCAGAGCGGGATCGACTTTTACATCAGATGCATCAGGTCCAAAATTCTCTTTCGTGGAAAGTTACTCTGCCGTTAAGACTGATAAGGGTTGCCATGGATGGACGACGAGATGTTTTGAGAGTGTATTTAAACATTTTTCGTCATAGGCTTCTTCGGATCAGACAACCAGATTTTAGAAGGAGAATCTACGAGCGGGTAACATCACGATTGTTCCCCCCTAAAGTGCCTTCACAGGGCGAACCGAGATCCGCTGGTGTTAAAAAAGAATATTACAGAGCCCCCCAAACACATGTGGCTGAAGAGATTTTTTGTCCTTCTGTTCTCATTGTAGCAGAGCTTACATTGCGCCAATGTGCCAAATATAGAGTATGGCAAAAAAAGGAATATCTCGAAAGTCTTGGGTGGGAATGCCGGGTGATAGACTGGCGTGAAACGCAGGAAGTTCAGTCTGCCCTTCAGTTTTGTACGCAAGTTATTTTTTATCGAGTGCCAGGATTCGATAATGCTTTAGATATGGTAAAAGAGGCAAAACGTTTAGGGCTTAAGCCTTTTTGGGAAGTGGATGACCTGATTTTTGATCGAGAGGCCTATAAAGAGAATAGCAATATCGCCCATCTTTCTCAGGAAGAATATAGGTTATTGTTTTTTGGAGTCGAGAAATTCCTTGCTTGTTTAAAAGCCTGTGACCGCGCCATTGCTTCTACTGAAGCTTTGGCTCAAGCGATGAGAGATAAGGGCATTGAACAGGTCGATGTCATTGAGAATGCGATTGACCAGGAAACACTCGATATTGTTGCCGATATTAAACAATATAGAGCAGATCCCCATTCCCCACAGAATCGGGTTTATGCTGAAAAATATAAAGACCATGTTGTTATCACTTATGGGTCCGGCACAAAAACACATAATGCAGATTTTCTTACGGCTGCACCGGCTTTAGCAGAAGTGATGAAAAAGAACCCCAAAGTGCTCTTACGCATTGTGGGAGAATTAGGCCTTCCTGATATTTTTGACGACTTGAAAGACCAGGTAGAATATATTGAGAGTAAGGTCTATTCGGAATATCTCAATATTTTTTCCCGAAGCGATATTGCTATTGCTCCCCTAGAGGAAACGCTTTTTAACGAATGTAAGAGTAATATAAAATATATTGAAGCTTCTGTTTTTTCTATTCCATCAGTGTGCTCTCCCCGTCAGCCTTTTAGTCAGATTATTAGGCAGGGTGAGAATGGCTTTTTGGCCCAAAGTCATTCGGAGTGGGTTAAGGCCTTAACCCTGTTGGTAAATGACGCCGAACTTAGACGTTCAATGGGGGAAAAGGCCCAAGAAACAGTTGATGGACGCTATTCCCAAAAAGCCATTGCCGAGCAACAGGTTAAGCCGGTATTCCCCTTACCTGAAAAACCAAAATCTCGACCTTTTCGTGTCATGTCTGTTAATATTTATTATGAGCCACGCTCTTTTGGTGGGGCAACCTTTGTTGCTGAAGCGGTGAATAATTTTTTAGTCAAGGAGCCGAATGTAGAAGTTGCGGTCTTTACCTCAAAAGCCAAGGATGGCCAAGCCTATGATGGGATGATTCGCTATACCCTGGATAATGGGGTTATGGTTGTTGCTTTACCGCTGACTGATAATCATGGTGGTTTGAGTGGATTGAACAATGAAATGGCTGGTGAACAATTTACGATGTTCCTTAAAGCTTATAGGCCAGATGTTGTCCATGTTCATTCTATACAAGGGCTTGGTATTGCCATGTTACGGCAATGTCGCAGGCTTGGGATCCCCTATGTTTTAACATTGCATGATGCTTGGTGGCTGTGTGAGCGGCAGTTTATGGTGGATTCAGCAGGCAGTTATTGCTTCCAGAAAAGGGTAGATGTAAAAGTTTGCCAGTTGTGTGTTCCGGCTGCGCGGCATTTGCAGGAAAGAAGAAATATTCTTCGGCAGGTTATGGATTCAGCAGCATGTTTGATCTCTCCAAGTGCTTCTCATGCAGAGCTCTATAAAGCTAATGGGGTAGGCCAGAATAACGGCTTGCAAGTCATTAAAAATGGCGTACCTTTGCCAAAAACCCTCCGAACAGCACGGAAAGCGGGTACCCCTATACGATTTGGGTATGTGGGAGGAAATGAAGTTATTAAAGGGTTTCCACTCATAGAGCGGGTTTTTCAGGATATCCCTGATGGGGGATGGAAGTTATTCTTGGTCGATAATAAGGTAAATCTTGGATATTCCTCTATCAACGTCTCCGGTTGGAAGAATAAGGAGAACGTTGTGATTGTTCCTGCCTATAACCAAAATACAATGGATGATTTCTATAATCATATAGATGTGTTGCTCTTTCCATCACAGTGGAAAGAGAGTTATGGGTTAACAGTCCGGGAAGCGTTAGTGCGTGATATCTGGGTTATTTCAACTTCTCCTGGAGGCCAGGCGGAAGACATTATCGATGGCGTTAACGGTACTCTTATCCCCATTGATGGGAAAAAAACAACCTTGCAGGAGGCAGTACAGGCACTCCTGAAGAAACCAGAGTGCTTTACCAATTATCATAACCCTCACAAGGATAGAATCGCGACTTATAAACAGCAAGCCGAGGAAACATTTACTGTTTTACAGCATGCTGCAAAGCAGCACCCTTCTATTTCCTCTGAAGAAGAGTATGGAAAAGAGCTTGTATAATAGTGCCTTTATTTCGGCATAGGAGAAGAAAATAAATAATGCGAAAAAGATTAACTTTGGGGGGAAGCGGCTTGCTTCCCCTTTTTTTAAGGTACAGATCTACCCATTGTGGGTTAAAGAAAGGCGCATAACTGGCGACAATTTTGCGCCAACGATAATGCCAAAAAAGCTGCACAGGATTATCGCGAATAAGTTCCACTTTAATAAAGGGTACGTAATGCGATTTTATGACAGACAGCCAGTTGATAATCATGGGGTTGAGGGAAATAATTTTTCTTAATCCACGCCTGTTAGCATACCAGCAACTGGCACAGGTTAGGCCAGCTGCCTGGATAGCCACGCCTAAGCCCAATTCGCCATGGTGGATAATTTCAGCTTTGCTCATTTCATGAAAAGGGAGGGTAAAAACCCTCTGAATAGTTGGGTGATCAAAGGCTTTTCGTTTAAAACATAAGAACCAGGATTGTAAATGCCAGGTCATCTCATAAGATTCGACCATACCCCATATATCGCGACCCAGATTTTGCATGGTAGAAAACAAAGGCTGTAGCGGATAGAATGGTCCAAAAATACTATCATTCGTAAAAAGGATTGTTTCAGCTTTTTCAAGGCATCCTTGCTGGATCAGATATTGCCACGCACCAAAATCCATTCCCCTGTTGGGGCGTGGGTAAATCTTTATTCCCAATTCGTCGCATAATTTCTGGACATGGGCTGGAACAGAGTCATGGCCGGAAAAGGCCAGGTGAATGTCTAGGCCGCAGAGTGTGAGCTGCTTGAGATAATGGACAACATGCGGAGCAATATCGGGAGTGGGATCGTAATGGGCAAAAAGGCAAACGGATCGAGTCATTTTAGACATAGACGCTCTTAACTAATGGGGATTTTTGGAGAATCGTTCTTAGAAAAATACTCTTTATGGTTAGACTTTTTATACTTTTTGTAAAGGATTATGGCTAAGAGTGGCTGGGGTTGTTTAGAGTTTTGCAATGATTGTCTGCTTAGGGCGATATTTCAAAAGGGGAAGTTCAATATAACGCCAGATAAACCAGGAGAGCAGAATTATTATGGCCACAGAGAGTGTTAAACCTTCCATAGGGGTCAGGCTTTGTCGTTCAATCAGGGTGTGGGCCGTATAGAGAACAGAATAATGCACGATATAAAGGCTGTAACTATGGTTACTGACGAGAAGGGTAAGCCGTTGGAGGAGAGGGTTAACGGTTTGGATGGTTATAAGAAAGGGCATACAGAGAGCATAATTGAGGCTGATAAAATTAAAGATAAAAATTTTATGAACGCGTTCTGGCCAAAATTTAAGAGCAGGATAGTAGAGGATGGAAATGATATAGAGGGTTCCAAACACTCCGATAGCGCATAAGAAAGGTGCAGCTTTTTTAAGCTTATGGGAATAAAAATACCAAAACCATGCAGTAGAGGCTCCATAGGTAATAGCATCGAGCCTGTTAATGACCACATTTTTAACGGCTTGGTCCCAATTGGCGGTGGGGGGCACCATGATACGAAAAACAACTGGTAGGATAAAGAAGACCCCAAAGGTGATTGCAAACCTTTGGCCTGGTCTGATTTTTATGAAGGATAAGGCCAAAAGAAGGGCAGGAAAGCTTATATAGAACCATTCCTCCACTGTGAGGGACCACGAAACGGCAAACCAGAACGTTACCATAGGCCAAGCCAAGTTTTGGGTAAGGGTGAGATAATAGAGGAGATAATGTTTTAAGTTGCTCCAGGGGTTAATCAGATTCAGCCAGTAGGAGAGAAATGCCAAAACCCCTATCCAGAAAAAATAGGCTGGTAGCGTTCTGCCCCATCGCCTTACCCAGAAAATCCCCCATTGCTTGGCAGAGGCGTTCTGTTCAACAAGGTTAATAACGATAGTACCAATCAGAAAACCGCTGAGGGTAAAAAACAGCGTTACGCCAAACTCTCCCAACACAATAAGCCCCACGGGAAAAGGGGTTTTAAACCATATGGAGCTAAAATCACTTATATGACTGACCAGAACCATTATGATGGCAATGGAGCGTGCGATATCAGGGCCAAAGAGGCGTTTTTTTTCATTTTCAAAGGAGGTCAGCGAAAAAGCTGTTGGGGCTAACACGCGGTATACCAAAAGATAATGGCTGGGATGGGAGGATTCGAACCTCCGCATGGCGGAATCAAAATCCGCTGCCTTACCGCTTGGCTACATCCCAATTGTTTGCTGAACGCAGCAAAGATAGTTCGTTAAAGTAGATTACCTAATAAGGGTAATTGTTTTTTCAGTAAAGAGGGAAAACGCTAAAAATGCGCCAATAGTCCACTAAGAAGAAGATTTTTTTGCAGAAAGGGGAGGCTTTTCCAAGATTAAAAATGGAAATTTAACCAATCGTCCTAAAGCAGAGTCTAAGGCGGCCATTGTTTTGGAGAGATCATCGGTTTTATCCTGCGCCCAAATACGGAGGGTATAAAACCACACGGCAATAAGGCCCTTGACAAAGGTATGCCCTTTTAGCCCAGAAGTATCGATTTGTGCAGCCTCTGCCATCCATTTCATACTCAGGGCAATGTGGGCTCCACTCCATAAGCTCAGGCAGGGGTTAAAGGGGAGGGTATACATGAGCGCCTTAATACCAGGGCGATAGCGTTGCAGAACATCAAAACGGCTCATCAGCAGGTCAAAGAGTTTTTCTCTGGGGGTGGTTTCGTCTTCCTGCGCTTGCTGAAGGGCAGCTTGGTCGGCCTGGGCGTTTAAGGACAGCAGGATATGGGCTTTAGAGGGGAAGGCCTGGCGAGCTTGTTCGATAGGATAACCCGCCTGTTTGGCAGCTTGAGCGAGGGTCATCCGGGACCAGCCTGTTTTGGCAGCACAGTCCATACAGGCTTGAAGAAGAGCGTCTTGAAATGAATCCATTGTCATGGTCATGGCATGGTCCTCGTCGTGAAAGGGAAAAGAAAGAGAGAAGAGACACTGCAGACATCTTTTAAACTGGCCTTATTGGTTTAGTTCTCTCGAGCGTTCACAGGCGGCTTGAAGAGCCCGCTCAAGCGTTTCAGGCCAAGCCGAAGGCTGCATGAGCACCGAAAGGGCAGCAGCGGTTGTTCCCTGCGGGCTGGTGACTTGTTGCCTGAGTTCTTCAGGTGTGAGGGCGGAGGTTTTTAGAAGAAGACTACTTCCATATAGGGTTTGTGTTACCAAGCGATTGGCCAAAGGCTGCGGGAGTTTGTAATTTTTGGCAATGGTAAGCAAGAGTTCTGCCAGATAAAAGATATAGGCAGGCCCACTACCGCTGAGGGCAGTAACAGCATGCATAAGGTCTTCATGCTCAACCCAGGCAAATTCTCCAGCACACTCAAAAAGGGCTGCACAGGCTGCTTTGATGGGGTCTGATATGTTTGCTTCTGCGTAAGCCACGCTCATTCCAGCCCCAATGAGGCTAGGGGTGTTGGGCATAACGCGGATAATGGGTGTTGTAGGCGTAAGGCCAGCCCGCAGATAAGCCACTGTTTTACCCGCTAGAATGGAGATGACAGGACTGTTTTTAAAACGATTTGGAAGAGAGGTAAGGGCTTCCATGGCTTTAGCCGGTTTAACAGCCAAAATGATCATCTGCGGCGTAAAATGGTCTGGAATCTCTTTGACGGAGGCGGAAAAAATATGCTGGGTTGATGAAAATTTTTGGGTTAGCTCTTCTTTATGGTGATCAACCACAGCTGAAGGAGGAAGAGCGTTCTCGACCCAGCGCGAAAACAAGGCCCCGCCCATTTTCCCACACCCAATAAGCATTAGAGAGGGGAGTGGGTTTTGCACTAGGCCTCTCCCTGGCAGTCAAACATACAGGATTCGAGGGCTTGGAGAGGGGTTTTACCGCCCCATATGACAAACTGGAAAGCGGGAAAATATTCCTCCCAGGCTTTGAGAGCAAGGTTAATCATCTCTTCTGCATTTTTCACAGAAAAAGTATGTAATCCATGGAGAAGTAAGGTGTGGCGGAACAGCAAGGTATTATCATGGTTTTCAAGGCTGAAATACCCCATCCAGAGTCGCTCGTTGATCCGGCAGACTAGTTCATAAATTTGGTTTAATTTGTTGGATGGAGCCTTAAAATCGGGGCTGCAGCTAAAATATAGGGCATTGAGCTCTGAAGACCAGGAAAAGAACAGGCCATAATGGCTCCACTGCCCGGGGGCCTCAGCAGCAACCTCATCATCGCTTCGTCTTTCAAACAGCCAGTTCAGGTTAGAGAGGACTCCTTCTAGGAGATCGAGAGGATTCTGCAAGGTATGCTCAGAGGCCACGGTTATTTGTTCGGACATAGGGATGGCTCCCAAAAAATCAGTTGAAAACTGAAGAGAATGTGAAGGGAAAATCTGAAACGAGAGGAAAGGCTCTAAAGGCTCTATAAAAGATATAAATGGCGATAAAACCTTGGGTACTATTTCAAGAAAAGCGTATTATTGAATAACAGACCTTAACTTATAGTGTATGTGTCAAGAGATCGTGTATGTGTAATAGAGGCTTAGTGCCTACAAACAAATAGGGTTAAAGCTTACTTTCAAGGGTTTTAATACGCGTTTCGAGCTCGTCTATCCGTTTTTCCAGGTTTTCTTGGCTCAGGCGGGATTTTGCAATTAGGGCATTGGCAATGTCAAATTCATCATGCTTAACCAAGTTGAGCTTGGCGAGTATTTCATCGAATTGACTTTGGACAATGGAGGCAATTTCTTCCTTTACACCTTCCAGTAGGGAAAAGGCCCCACCGGCAATTCCTGTCAGGTCATCAAAAAAGCGTGGTTTTTGACCCATTTTTCAGCCTCATATAATTAAAACAACAACGAAAATAAAAAACTCATTTTTTTCAATTTAGCCTAAAATCCCTGAATGGGGCAACCTAAGTTTTTTGTGCGGACAGTTCAAGCACTCTTTACAAGCTTTTTCAGCACCCTCTTTGCCGATAACGGCTTTCTCGCCCTTTCTTTGGCTGAAAAGAATCAGTATAAAGTGGGCCCAAGGCTAGTGGCAAGGCTAGCGGGAAGTGAGTTTCCCAACCCAGTGGGGTGTTTGCATGGACGGGTACGATTAAGGGCTAACGCGATGATTGTCATTACAGGTGGGGCAGGTTTTATTGGGTCGTGTGTGCAGGCCGCTTTGCAGAGAAAAGGGTTGAAAACTGCCATAGTGGATTGGCTGGGTTTGGAGGGGAAATGGAAGAATTTGGCTGGCCATGAGCCCGAGCATTTTGTTTTGCCTGAAGAGATGGAATCGTTTCTGGCTGCCCATCAGAAAGAGATTGAGGCCATTATTCATATGGGAGCTATTAGCGAGACAACAGCGCAAGATGGAGACCTGGTTTTTAAAACCAATGTCAGACTCTCGCAGGTTTTGTGGCAATGGTGTGCGCGCTTTCAGAAAAAGTTCATTTATGCATCATCTGCGGCGACTTATGGGGGGGCTTTTCGAGATGAGGAGTTTGCTGATGGATTGGAGAGTTTGTCAACGCTTCACCCCCTTAATCTTTATGGGTGGTCAAAACATGTTTTTGATACGTATGTCCGCCAAGAGGTGGCTTTAGGCCAGATACCCTCGCAATGGGTAGGGTTGAAGTTTTTTAATGTCTATGGCCCTAACGAGTACCATAAGGGCAAGATGATCTCTGTTATCAAGGTGAAATATGACGAAATCTGTCGAGGGATATCTCCTCGTTTATTTCGTTCTGACAGGGAGGGACTGGCTGATGGGGCCCAGGCTCGTGACTTTATTTGGGTGGGAGATATTGTAGCTCTTATAGAATGGCTTTTAGACCATCCAGAAGTCAATGGCCTGTATAATTGTGGAACAGGCCATGCCCGAACCTATCTTGACCTGGCCCATGCGGTGTGTGAAGCAGCAGGGGTACCCCGAAAGGTTGAGTTTATTGAAATGCCCGAGGCATTAAAAGGGCAGTATCAATCCTATACTTGTGCAGACATGCACCGCTTGCGTAAAGCGGGTTATCATGCTGCATTTACTTCCCTGGAAGAGGGGATACAGCGATATGTGACCCAATATCTGGCCCAAGGTTGTAAGGGTTTCTAGGAGAAAGCCCGTGAGAAGGAGAATTTTATGATCATTTGAGAGTGTTAACGGTTTTACCCTATACCATGGTGGCGGAGTTTGTGTCATAGAATAGAGGAGAGATAGTGGACAACCCCTTAACGGGTGGTTTGAAAGGATACCTCGATGCTCCCTGTTCTGATGTTCCCACAGTTTGACCCGGTGATGATTGCCTTTGGTCCGTTGGTTATACGCTGGTATGCCATGGCCTATATTGCAGCATTAGTGATGGGTTGGCTCCTGGTGCGCAAAATGGTCTATTGGCCTCCCCAGGCAGCCACCTCCCTTCAGGTGGATGATTTTTTAACCTGGGCGACATTAGGGGTCGTGCTGGGGGGCAGGCTCGGATATGTTCTGTTTTATCAGCCGCATTATTACCTGACCCATCCCCTTGCTATCCTTCAGCTCTGGCATGGGGGAATGTCCTTTCATGGTGGGGCTTTAGGTGTGATTATCGCCCTTATCCTTTTTACATGGCGCAATGGTTTGAGTTTTCTGGCCTTTTCGGATCGGGTGGTGGTGGCGGTACCAATCGGCTTAGGTTTGGGGCGCATTGCCAATTTTATCAATGGGGAACTTTGGGGGAGGGCAGCGCCAGAAAATTTGCCATGGGCTATGGTTTTCCCCCAGGCCGGTTCTATTGCTCGTCACCCTTCAGAGATTTATGAGGCTTTATTAGAAGGGGTGCTCTTGTTTGCCCTTTTGTTGTTTATGGTCCGAAAGGACTCTGTGCGGGCGTATCCAGGGCTTCTGTCAGGGGGGTTTCTTTTGGGATATGCGCTTGTTCGGGCCTTTGCAGAATGCTTCCGTGAGCCTGATTCCTTTTTAGGTTTTCTAGCGTTTGGCACCACAATGGGGCAGCTTTTATGTGTTCCCATGGCGGTTTCTGGTATTGGTTTTATTATTTACGCTTATCGGCATCCCCCCATTTATAAGCCCCTTATGACCCAGCATGAAATGACCCAGCACGAAGGAGGATAAATCAACCTTGGTTTTTGCATCTTCTGGGGAGAACCCCTTGGCGGTCGAGCAACCTTTGCGTCTGGATCAGTTCATGGCACGGGCCAACGCGCTTTATTATGCCCAACATGACCCTTTTGCCGATTTTACAACAGCACCCGAAATATCACAGTTATTTGGAGAGATGATCGCTTTATGGTGTATCAGCACGTGGCATGCCATGGGCAAGCCCAAACAGGTTCTTCTTGCCGAGGCTGGGCCTGGTCGTGGCACGTTGATGGCGGATTGTCTGCGTGTTATTTCCCGTGTGCAGCCTGCCTTATACCAAGCCATCAGTATCCATTTGGTGGAAACGTCCAATCGCCTAAGGGCAATCCAGCGCCAGGCTCTTCTTTCCTATGCAGATCGTTCCCAAAACTGGCATGATACATGTACGGCTTTACCAGATGGTGCTTTGATTTTCATAGCCAATGAGTTTCTCGATGCCCTGCCTATTCGCCAGTTTCGCGTTCTGACGCCAGAATGGAAGGAGCGTTATGTTCATAAAGAACAATGGGAAGAGCACTCAGTTGCTCAACACCCTGAGGCCTTACGGTGGGTTGTGGAAGCGGAAGAGGGAAAAGTGATGGATCGGCGCGCCCCTATCCAGGAGTTTTTTTTTGAAAAGGATATTCCCGAGGGCAGTATTATAGAATGTAATGAGCCTGCCCAGCAGGTTATAAGCCATCTGGCCCAAAGGCTACAGCACTCTCAAGGGGTCGCTCTTTCTCAGGGGGCCGCTCTTTTCATTGATTATGGTTTTACCCATTTTGCGTTTGGGGATAGCTTGCAGGCCCTTTATCAGGGGAAACCCTCTTCGCCCCTTCATCATGCAGGAGAGGCTGATCTCACTGCCCATGTGGATTTTTATACTCTAGGAAAAATAGCCCGCTTTTATGGATGTCAAACCGGTTTTGCAGAGCAGGCCCAGTTTCTTTCCCAGTTGGGAATAGCAGTACGCCTCTCACAGCTCGTTACAGGGAAAGCTGAGGATGTACGTCAGACGATTATCGCCGGTTATAACCGATTAGCTGGAAAAGGGGCTGATCAGATGGGAGAGCTGTTTAAGGTTATGGTTATGGCCTCTCCTGCGCTTCAGGGGATAATAGGCTGTGGAACATGGGGAGAATGATATGGAGAATGGCCAAGATAAAGGCTGGTTTTTAACGTCCTCTGGTTTGAAAGGGGTGACTCATGGTTTTTTCACCCGCACGGGGGGGGGCTCTCAGGGGGATTATGCCAGCCTGAACTGCTCGTTACGATCGGAGGATTCTCGGGAAAATATACGGGAGAATATGGCGCGTATCAGCCAGGCTATGGGGGTAAAGCCTGCTCAGCTTGCCCGGGTCAGGCAAGTGCATGGCAATAAAGTTGCCTGGGTTAAAACATTTTCTTCTCCCACTGAGCCTATGGAAGAACGGGAGGAGGCCGATGCTATGGTGACGACAACCCCAGGTGTGGCCTTAGGAGTTGTGACTGCGGATTGCGCTCCTGTCTTGTTGGCCAGCCCTGCGGGTGAAATGGTAGGTGCTGCCCATGCAGGTTGGCGCGGAGCTGCTGGGGGAGTGCTGGAAAATACTGTTCAAGCTTTTATGGATCAGGGTTTTGCTCCAGAACAGATTCAAGCGGTGATTGGCCCTTGTATTGCCCGCGCCAGCTATCAGGTGCAGGCTGATATGAAAGCCCAGGTTGAAGGACACGATGTTGAGGCCAAAAGTTTTTTTTTCTCTCAGGCGGATGGTTCCTACCTGTTTGACCTTGCCTGTTATTGTCAGCATCGTTTAAAAAAGGTTAATGTCTCGGCCATGATTTTGGGCCAGGATACTCTTAGTCAGCCTGAGCGCTTTTTCAGCCATCGCCGAAGGGTTTTGCTGGGGCAGAAGGCCTTGGGGTTACAAATGTCTGTTATTGTCTGTTTGGGTAAAAGGTAGAGGATGAAAAAAGAAACTAAAGGGCTGGTCACGGCTTTGAGTATGGCTAGTATGGTGTTCCTGGCTGGTTGTGTAGATATCCCCCGCCCGTTTCGTCATCCCGATGAAGCCACCCAGAAATTATCCTCCCCCCCTCCGAGCAGGTTGGTGATTGTGCCCGCCACTCAAACTTTGCTGGATAATAAAGGCTCAGAGCTTTGGCGGCAGGATATGGTTAAGGCGCTTGTCAGCCAAACTGTGCCGGTTGTTGCCCGTGAGGCCTCAGAAGGGGATTGGCTTCTTGCGGTGAGTGCATCCATAACCGGCAATCAGGTGACACCCTTGTATGTGATAACAGACCCAGGGGGAAAAGAGCGTGCCCGTAAGCAAGGCGAGCCTGTAGCAGCCAATTTATGGTCGAGTGGAGACCCTGTGTTTTTGGATGCGGTGGCCCAGCAGGGAGCGGTTGTGGTTTCAGGCATGCTAACCGGTATCCAGGCCCAAACGATGGCGCAAGATCCAAAAAGCCTGAAAAATAGGGCTGCTAAAGTGTATTTTGTTGGTGTTAAAGGGGCACCGGGTGATGGCAATATCAGTATTGCCCGCCAATTCTATAAAAGCTTTCCTGATAAGATGAATATCATTCAAACTACTCCGAAGGAGGCTGATTTTACAGTTTCATGCCAGGTAAGTGTTACGGCAGGAGCGAAGGGTACAACAGGCCATCCGCTTGATAATGTAGAAATTGTCTGGACAGTGTTAAACAAAGAGGGAAAAGAGGCTGGGAAGGTTTCTCAGCTTAATGCTGTTGCTGCCCATTCCCTAGATAAGTTTTGGGACAGTGTGGCGACTGTTGTCGCTGAAGAAGCTGCTGGCGGTATCAAGCAGGTTATTACGAATAATTCTGGGCGCAACAATCGCCCCTTGCCAGAGCCGAATGCACACTCTCCTTCATATCCCTCCATAGGGGAGGAAGAGAAGGATAGGGGTCCTAACGATATTCAGGCTAATAGCTCTGCCAAAAACCAGGAATAGAAGGCCAGGAGTGGGGGGTTAGGCATGGGGGCTATGTCTTTGTGGTGGTGACAGCCCTTTTGACTCCTGCTAAATTTATCGTGATTTGAAGAAATATATTTTACCCGAATTTTAGTGGATAGTCAGAAAGCAAGGTTAGGTCTCATTTCGAGGTTTTAAAATGAAGGCATAGCTGGAAATGTGGAGAAGACTTTAATGAAGATTGTAGCCTGTAACAGCAATTTGCCTTTGGCCCAGGCCGTGGCAGAACAGCTTGATATTCCGTTATGTAATGTGTCGGTAAGGCGATTTGCAGATTTAGAGATTTTTGTAGAAATTTATGAAAATGTCCGTGGGGAAGACGTTTTTGTTGTTCAAAGTACGAGCTATCCTACCAATGATAACCTGATGGAATTGCTGATTACGCTTGATGCCTTGCGGCGCGGCTCTGCACGGCGTATTACAGCCGTTATTCCTTATTTTGGCTATGCCCGTCAGGATAGGAAGTCTGGCCCCAGAACACCGATTAGTGCTAAACTGGTGGCAAATTTGTTGGTTGAGGCTGGGGCAAACCGTGTCTTAACGCTGGATTTACATGCCGGGCAGATTCAGGGATTCTTCGATATTCCAGTTGATAATCTTTATGCTGCTCCCCTCTTTACCCGAGATATTAAAGAACGGTATAGCCCAAAGGATCTGATGATTGTCTCCCCCGATGTTGGCGGGGTTGTCAGGGCAAGGCAACTGGCCAAAAGATTGGATGTTGATCTAGCCATTATTGATAAAAGGCGTGAGCGAGCCGGTGTATCAGAAGTCATGAATGTGATTGGCGATGTTAAGGGCCGTCATTGCCTGTTGGTGGATGATATTATAGATAGTGGGGGCTCCTTATGTAATGCGGCTGTCGCACTTTCGGAGCATGGGGCCTTATCGGTTGGGGCCTATGTTACCCACGGGGTTATGACTGGCCAAGCTGTAGAAAAGGTTGAGGCCTCTCCCATAAAAATGCTAACCATAACCAATAGTATTTTAGCCCCACAAAAAGTGGCTTCATCACAACATATCCGCCAGATTACAATCGCAACCCTCCTGGCAAAAGCGATGCGGGCTGTATCTGATGAAAGCTCTGTGTCTTCTTTGTTTGATTGAGCAAACAGCCTGCAAGTGTAAGGAGTATTTATGATAGACTTGATCCAAAAGCCATACTGGTATTTACGCCATGGCGAAACTGAATGGAATGTACAGGGGCTTTCTCAGGGCAGGACGGATATTCCTTTAAATAAACGTGGGGAGTTGCAGGCCATAAAGGCAGGTGATGTCTTAGCAAGGGAGCTTCAGCCTTCTTCCATGCCTATCACCCATATTGTCACCTCCCCTTTGGTGCGGGCACGCAAAACAGCTGAACTTGCCGCAGAAGCTATTGCCCGCCAAGGTGGCCCCAGGCTGGAAATTACAGAAGATGTGGACCTTCAAGAAGTAAATTTTGGGGACCGTGAAGGTAAACCCATGGGGAATTGGTACGATAGCTGGATAGCAGGGGATTATACTCCGCCGAATGGCGAGCCTTTTGCCGAGTTGAAAGCGCGTGGTATAAAGGCCATTAACGCAGCCCATAAACAAGGAGTTCCTCTTATTGTCTCCCATGGGGCAATGTTTAGGGCTGTTCGGGCTGCTATGCATATGCCCCCCAATGTTCGCCTGCCGAACGCTACCCCTTTATGGATCACGTTTAAGGCAGAGCCTAAAATATGGGACATTGCTGTTTTAGAGCCCGAAAAAGTGGATTAGAAAAAATTAGGCCGCTTTGGAGTGTGTAGAGCCCATATCTTTTGGGCTGGGGCAATGATGTCTCTACTAGCCTCGATTATGGCACGCCCAAAAGGGAAACCAGAAGGGAGATTATTCCCAGGCGTTTTCTCTCAACGTTCTGCTATCAGGGTTGGTGTTGAAACGCTTTAAAAACAAAATGGTTTCGGGTTTTTAATAGCCTGGTTCAATAAGAGTGTTTGGAACTACGCTGCTTGGCGTGACCGTGCAGTGAGATTTGCACCCACGGTCAGTATAACCAGTATAAATAGAGATATAGGGGTGCATAAGGTAGCCAATGAAATAGTTTTCAATTTTCAGGTCGTGTTGTTACCGAGTTAGTAAGATTGAAAGTCTCTCTGGTGAAGCTCTTTGAGCAATATTTCGTTTTTGTTTGATTGAGCAAACAGCCTGCAAGTGTAAGGAGTATTTATGATAGACTTGATCCTACATTTTCTTGCAAAGGTAGGTTCCATTAACCCCCGTAAGAAATTCAAGCAGAAGCTTATATCTTGACAAAAGAAGAAGGTGGTCATCATACTCCATTCTTTACGAACTATCGCCTATAATTTTATTTCCGCCTTATTTTCACACGACATAAGGAGGGATATCCTCATGAAGAGGGGATTATACTCCACCGAATGGCAAGCCTTTTGCAGAATTGAAAGTCTGTGACCAGAGGGCCATTCATGCAGCCACCAAAGAAGGGGTCTTCCCTTATTGTGCCCCAGGCTAGGGTAACGCTGGGGTAACAGCATTAATTCTGCCAGATGAGGCCTGATAGCCAGTCCGGCCAGATCCAGAGAGGTGAAAGGAGAGGGTCATCTCTCTTGGGCCTGGAATCCCTATGCCTAAAAGATCCTGTCCTAAAAGATAAAGAGCGTTTGATCTTTTCGAGTTTCTCGTTTAAATAGATTTTCCACAAGGGCTGACACCCCTGGAGGTCAGCCATTCATTATTAGTGAGGAGCAGTAAAGTGAGTGCCACTTTTACAGTTATAAAAGTTTCATCGCGCGAGAAAGCAGGTAAGGGGGCAGCTCGCGCCGCTCGGCGTCAAGGTCTTGTACCAGCCGTTGTGTATGGCGGTAAACAAGCCCCAACCCTTATCGCCTTGGATCCACGCCTGGTTATGCGCGAATTAAGCCGCCCTGGTTGGCGCTCACGCCTGTTTGATATTCAGGGGGAAAATGGCTCCCTCGGCCGTGGCCTTATGCGTGATATCCAGCTTCATCCGGTTGGGGATTATCCCCTACATGTGGATTTTCAACGCCTTGCCGTAGGCCAGCATATTCGCGTAGAAATTCAGATTATTATTGAGGGTGAGGAAAAAGCACCAGGAATTAAACGGGGTGGCGTTGTCAATATCGTTCGCCACACTGTGGAAGTGAACTGCGATGCAGAGCATATTCCTGAATCCTTTAGGGTTGATATTTCAGGCCTAGATATTCACGATACTATCCGTTGGTCTGATCTGGCGGGAACTGAAAATGTTACCCCTGTGATGCACGATGTTGATTTTGTAATTGTCACGATTGCGGCGCCAACCGTTGAGGTCGAAGCCTCTGAGGATGCTGCAGGTGAAGGCAGTGCAGGCGGTGATGAGAAAAAAGAGGCCTCTTCTGAAGGCTAGACCTAAGGAGACAGTTTTTACAGACCCAATATTGGACTATTAGGAGTATCGGCGATGTTGTTGTGGGTTGGTCTAGGAAACCCCGAAGCAGGAATGCAGCAGCATCGCCATAATATTGGATTTATGGCGGTAGAGCATATAGCTGCACGCCATGGGTTTTCTCCTTGGCGAAATCGCTTTAAAGGAGAGTTTTCTGAAGGTCAGTTGGGGGGGCAGAAGGTTTTTCTGCTCAAACCTATGACTTATATGAACCGCTCTGGCCAAAGTGTGCAACAAGCAGCGGCCTTTTATAAAATCCCGTTGGGGGATATTTTTATTTTCCATGATGAGTTGGACCTTGATCCAGGGCGTATAAAGGTTAAATCCGGCGGTGGAGCAGCAGGACATAATGGCTTACGTTCTATTGATCAGGAAATGGGTGGGCAAGATTATTGGCGTATACGTCTTGGCATTGGTCATCCTGGCCATAAGGATCGGGTGACAGGGCACGTTTTGGGTAATTTTTCTACGGCTGAGCGCCCTGATCTGGAAAAAGAGTTGAATGCCATTGCCGATTCCGCATCCTTATTAGCGCAGGGCCAGAAAGAGGCTTTTATGAGCAGGGTTGCCCTGCTATTACAGGAGAAGTAAAGAGAAATGGGCTTTAACTGTGGCATTGTTGGACTACCAAATGTCGGGAAATCAACTTTATTTAATGCCTTAACCCAAACGGCTTCTGCCCAGGCAGCGAATTACCCGTTTTGTACGATTGAGCCCAATGTTGGCCGGGTTGCTGTACCGGATAACCGCTTGGATATTTTGGCCAAAATTGCAGGCTCCCAGAAAATTTTACCGACCAGCCTAGAGTTTGTTGATATTGCAGGCCTGGTGCGGGGTGCTTCTCGGGGAGAGGGGCTAGGGAATCAGTTTTTGGCCAATATCCGCGAGGTCGATGCCATCATTCATGTTTTGCGCTGCTTTGAGGATGGCGATATTACCCATGTGGAAGGGTCTGTTGATCCTGTAAGGGATGCAGAAACCATTGAGACAGAATTGATGCTGGCCGATCTTGACAGTTTAGAAAAACGCCTGCCAGCTTTGCAGAAAAAAGCCAAAGGAAATGACCGCGAGGCCCAAAGTCAGGTGAGTATTATTGAACCCCTGATTGCAGCCTTGAAGGAGGGCATTCCAGCCAGAAAAGCCATTCCCGCAGGAGAAGAAAAGGCGGTTCGGCAGCTTCAGTTACTCACCAGCAAACCCGTACTCTATGTTTGTAATGTTGAAGAAGACTCGGCAGCAACGGGCAATGCTTTTTCTGAGCGTGTTAAGGAGATGGCAGCGAAGGAGAAGGCGGAAATCGTGGTGGTTTCAGCAGCCATTGAAGCTGAAGTGAGCGTGCTGGAGGCATCAGAACGGACAGAGTTCCTAGAGGGGCTAGGCCTTCAGGAAAGTGGGTTGGATCGGGTCATTTCAGCGGGATATAAGCTGCTCAATCTGGTGACTTATTTTACCTGTGGTCCCAAGGAAACACGGGCGTGGACAATTACGAAAGGGACAAAGGCCCCCCAAGCAGCCGCTGTTATTCATAATGATTTCGAGCGGGGCTTTATCGCCTGTGAAACGATCGCCTATGCCGACTATGTTTCCTGTAAAGGGGAGGTAGGTGCTAAAGAAGCAGGGAAAATGCGGGTAGAAGGGCGGGACTATATCGTCCAGGATGGAGATGTGCTTCTCTTCCGGTTTAATGTGTGATTATATATTCTGAGAGTTTCTCCTTCCAAAATCTGTTTCCAGAATCAGCACAAGAGTCGGAATAACAGCCTATTAAACTCTTTTCTGGCAACCTAAAGGAAAAATAATGGTTGAAGGTCACGGTGTTATGGCTTTTTCTGATCAGGGTATAAACCTTATGTTGCCTTTAGCGCATAAGGCGCGAGAGGTGGGGGGCGTGCTTGCGCAATCGTCCTTGGAGAAACGCAATAACGCCCTGCAGGCAGCAGCTTTCAAGATAAGGGACATGCAGGCAGAGATTTTGGCAGAGAATGCTAAGGATATTGCAGCCTTTACGGGAAATGCTGCCATGCGGGATCGCCTTTTGCTTACTCCTGAAAGGATAGAGGTCATGGCGCGGGGCTTGGAAGAGATTAGCGCCCTTCCAGATCCTTTAAACCGGATTCTTGAGGAATGGGAACGGCCTAACGGGCTGCGCATTCGTAAAGTTACCATGCCTGTGGGTGTTTTAGGTATTATCTACGAAAGCCGCCCCAATGTGGGGATTGACGCAAGCGGTCTTGCCATAAAATCGGGGAATGCGATTCTCTTACGAGGAGGGTCAGACAGTTTTCATAGTGCCTCAGTATTGCACAAGGCGGTGGTCTTTGGTTTGGAGCAAGCTGGCCTTCCTACCGCTACGGTGCAAATTGCTCCCAATAGCAATCGGGAGCGTGTTAAGGAAATGCTTCATGCTTCTGGTATGATAGATTTAATCATTCCACGAGGCGGGAAATCGCTTGTAGAATTCGTTCTTCATGAATCTCGGGTGCCGGTGTTAGCGCATGCTGAAGGATTATGCCATACTTATATCCATACGGATGCAGAATTGGATATGGCCCGTAAGATTTTACTGAATGCCAAAATGCGCCGGGTAGGGATTTGCGGAGCAACAGAAACGTTATTGATTGATGAAGCCATTGCACCGTCTTTTTTGCCTGTATTGGTGGAAGATTTACGGCAAAAGGGATGTGGCTTTAGGGCCGATAAGAAAGCCCGTGCGCTTGTACCAGGCCTGACAGCTGCAACAGAGCAGGATTTTGCTACAGAATGGCTTGATAGTGTTCTCTCTATTGCCGTTGTGTCCAATATTGAGGAAGCCTTGCAGCATATTGCTCGGTATGGCAGCTCTCATACAGAAGCCATTGTGACCCAGAACGAGCAGGCAGCCCAGCAATTTTTAAATGCCACGCAGAGTGCTGTTGCTATGTGGAATGCCTCTACCCAGTTTTGCGATGGGGGGGAGTTTGGTTTTGGGGCAGAAATTGGTATTTCTACCGGAAGACTCCACGCCCGTGGGCCAGTCGGTGTGAATCAGCTGACCACTTTTCGTTATCATGTCATTGGTCATGGCCAAACCCGCCCGTAAGATTTGCCAGGTGCCACTTTCTTCTTCCTTTCATCGGGCTTTGGCTACGCCCTCCCGCTGGGGAGATGGGAGAAGGATTCGTGTAGGTCTCTTAGGGGGATCTTTTAACCCTGCCCATAAAGGGCATATGGATTTAGCGCTTTTTTCATTACGTCGATTTCAGCTGGATCAGGTGTGGTTAATGGTATCACCGGGCAACCCGCTCAAGCCGATTGCCGGTATGGCCCCTTTTTTGCGAAGGTTGGACTCTGTTAAAAGCAAAATTACTTCTCCTCGTTTGATTGCGACTGATATTGAGCAGGCTATACAGAAAAAATATACTTATGAAACCATCAAAATTTTAAAGGCGCGGTTTCCTCATGCCCAGTTTATATGGCTGATGGGCGCTGATAGCTTGATACAGTTTCCTCGTTGGAAGTTCTGGAAACGTTTGGCTGCTCTTGTACCCATAGGAATAGTGCCTAGGCCTAGCTATACTTATAAGGCCTTACACGGTCAGGCGGCTTCCTATTTGCGCCATGGTCGGTTGGGGAGTAAGGCATTTTCTTCGGGGGCCTTTCATCAATTGCCTTCGTGGTGTTTGCCATTAGCCAAAGAAAACCAAATTTCTGCGACCGCTATACGGAAAAAAGATATGGAAAAAAGAAATAGAAAAAGGCTTACAGCGTGCAAAAATACACTCAATGTTTTATAAGCCCTTATAAAATAGAGAACGAGAAAACCGGTTAAAATAAGGATTGAATCCCATTATGGCAACACCAGAAAAAAACAAGATTGAGCACTATCTTTTGCTCGTAAAAGAAAGCCTGGATGAAGATAAGGCCGAAGATATTGTTGTGATCAATCTTGTTGGGAAAGCCTCTTTTGCAGATTATATGGTGATTGCAACAGGGCTGGCAGACAGGCAGATTATAGCAATGGCTGCTCATTTAGAGGAAAAGCTCAAAGAGGCAGGATTAAAGCAAATCAAGATTGAAGGGGCGAATGGCTCATCCTGGGTTTTGATAGATGCGGGGAATATAATCGTCCATCTTTTTAAGCCAGAATGTCGGCTCTTGTATAATCTGGAAAAGATGTGGGGACAGGATTGGGATACGACCCAGTCTGAAAAAGCGGTAGAGCTTTTTAAGCAGTATCAGAACGAATCGTGACATGTATCTGGCTGCAATCGGAAAACTCAAACCCGGACCAGAAAAAACCCTGTTCGACAAATATGCTGTAAGGCTCTTATCTCCTTTAAAAGTGATTGAGATTCCAGAGAAAAAAGGCTCCACCCAGGATATACGGAAAAAAGAATCCGAGGCTTTGCTTGCTGCTATTGCTCCAAACTCTTATATGGTTGCCCTTGATGAAGGGGGGCAGGAGTGGAGCAGTATAGCCTTTGCCGATAGGCTTGCCGTTTGGCAGGCACATAGCCATGAGTTAGGGTTTGTTATTGGCGGAACAGAGGGGCTAACCAAACCCGTGTTACAAAGGGCTAATGCTGTTATGTCTCTGGGGAAAATGACTTGGCCCCATTTTTTGGTAAGGGCTTTATTGGTTGAACAACTTTACCGTGTGCAATGTATTCATCAAGGCCATCCTTACCACAAAACAGGTCGTCCTATCTAAGGCGCAACTTATAGGAATGTCTCTCTCTTATTTTGGTGCGGAATAATCATCTCTTCCGTATAATCTTTTTGAAAGTATCCTTGGCATAATATGGTGACACAATATGGTTGATGTAACGATCAATTAGGGCCCCCAAAATATAACTCACTTTTGACACTTCCTGAATGTTGTCATTCAGGTACTAAATAATAAACGCAAAAAGAGTGGCAATTTTGGAAAAATAAAAGACAAACACTCGCTAAGAGTAGGTCTATGGCCTTAAAAGGCAAACTCAGCTAGAGAATCTTCCTAGAAAAGTGTTGAAAAGAATCTTGCTAGAAGGACCCTTCCTTGGAGGTAGAACATTTATCTTAAGTTACGGTTGGGAGCATCCAAGGGAACAGAAGGGGATAATACGGCCGGGGCTTCAGCAACTTCTGTTGAGAGCATAGGCTGAGAAAGCGGGCCTGAAATGGAATGCCGTGCATAATGATAATGGCTGGGAGTAGTAGTATTTCTTGCTGTAATAATCCCTCCACGAGAAGCACCAGGAGCCCGTGGATAAATAAATCCATAAGTGGGGTAAATACTACCAAATTTTTCGCTATGGCCAATAGCAACTCTTACAGCACTCCAGTCGTTATTAGGAGAGACGTCTACGACGCGAGTGTCCCGGCTAATGCCCCTTTGGTTCCAATGGGATTGGTCTATAACAATAACACGGCTGTTAAGAACTTCTGTTACCACGGCCACATGCCCAAGAGGCATACGCCGGGTAGAGCGGAAATTAAGAACACTGCCAGCTTCTGGGGTATTTCCACGGTCATAACGACCAGCAGCATTCTCCCACCAGTCTACGGCATTGCCCCGTAAGGACACTTCCGAAGCATTCTTTGCAAAGGCCACGCATTGAATAACACGCCCACCATAAGCCCTGTGGCTATGGTTATGGCTATACCGGACATGAAAATGTCTACCATGATGAGATCTAGCAGAAGAATGTGTTGAATATAAGACACAGAACACCGTTAAAAGAGAAGAGAAAAATTTTGTTCTTATCTTCCTAGATGTCATAGCGAGCACGTTCCCTGCCGAAAAATAATTACGGATTTCAAGACTTATTCTTCAGGCAAACTACGTGTAAAATGTTTTATCTGCAAGCCTAAATAAAGAAAGTTGCCAAATTTTTTTATCAAAAATTTTTTATTCCATAGTTTTATGAAAATGACGCCCCCATCAATTGCCCTGATAAGGCATTGTCGAGAAACTGCTTATAATGAAGGCTTTATTATGGGGGCGTAAGTCACGATATGATTAATCTTATCGAATCGAAAAATTGGCTTAGATTATTTTGTTGCAATCAGCATAACTTCTACCAGCATGCGCGGGTCGACCATTTCGGCCTGTACACAAGCCCGGGCTGGGGCTTCACCCTTCGGGAGCCATTCTTCCCATATTTTGTTGAAAATATCTTTATCGGCAATATTTTTAAGCCAAACCTGGGCTTGTAACAGGCGGGTATTGTCGGTTCCATGTTCTTCTAGCAGGGCATCCAGTTGGGTTAAAACACTTTTGCTTTGGCCGGCAATATCAAGCGAAAGGTCAGAAGCTGTCATTCCTTGTGTGAAAATAAAATGGTGAAACTCTACGGCTTTTGAGAAAATGGCTGAGGGAGATGTGCGGATTATTTTACTCATGGCTGTTTATTCCTATAGTTGGGAAAAAAGAACAAAATCAGCTATGGTTTACCCGTTTACAACCTTCTATGTAAAGGGAGGCTTGCCCTATCAAAACTTTACGGTAAGGTTTTTTAAGGCATATTCTGGGCTATGGCTGCGGGGATAAGGAAAATGCTTTTCTTATCTTAAGGGATGCGGCCAGTAATGAAAGGTTGGGTTGTTTTTATGCTGCAGGCACAAGGGATGAGGCTGGATGTTGTTCCCGTGACGATCGCCAGACAGAATTGCTCCATTTTCTGGGAGGAAACCACTAGGACTGCTGTCGTCATCGATCCTGGTGGGGAGGTACCCCATATTTTGGAGAAGATTAGGCAGAATGACCTAAAAGTTGAAATGATCTTGCTGACCCACGGCCATTTTGATCATGTTGGTGGCGCGCATGATTTGCGAGAGATTTTAAGCCAAAAACAAAGGGAGGTAGTTCCCGTCATTGGTCCAGCCCAAGCTGATGATTTTCTTTTGCAGGGCGTGGAAGAACAGGTAAAATTGTTTGGGGCACCCGATCAGAACTTAAAAAATGTGAAGGTAGACCGCTATCTCAGTGGAGGTGAAATCTTAGAAGGGGCAGGGCGCGTTTTTAAGGTTATAATAGTTACTGGCCATACTCCAGGGCATGTTGCCTTTTTCGATGAAGCCAATAAAACTCTGCTCGCTGGTGATACGCTCTTTGCAGGCACCATTGGACGTACGGATTTTCCTTATGGAAATCATGATTTACTGGTGAGAGAAATTAAAACGAAAATTTTTCCTTTGGGAGATGACATCATCGTTTTGCCCGGCCATGGGCGGCCTACTAAAATTGGCATTGAAAAACAGAGTAATCCGTTTTTAACATAAGTTCTTAAAGGGTTTTGGGATCAGAGATTAAATTTTTACGCGATCATACGATTCTAAGCGATGGTGAAGGGTTACGGAAATACGAAGCTCGTCAGAGAGGAAACAGACTAGCCTGAAAATACTTGTAAAGTCATGAAGAGGTGGTAAGACAATTATGTTCCGAAAGAGAGATATTTTATATCATAGTACTATAATAATGCTGGTTGGCTTTTTGGGGGCAGAAGGAACAGGCGTGAATTTTCTTGCCCTTACCCAATCTGCTTACGCCCAGCCCGCTCAAACAAAAGAGGGTGCTGCAGAGGAAGGGCATGCGGTGCAGGCCGAATCCTCCCCTCAAAAAGAACTTACCAAGGAGAAGTTGGTCATTACAGACCATGCCAATCATCAGCACGAGTTTTTAGTTGAGTTGGCCCTTACCCCAGAAGAGCAGCAAAAGGGAGAAATGTTTCGGACCTCTGTGCCAGAAAATGGTGGTATGTTGTTTGTATGGCCTCTGCCACAACGAAGCCAAATGTGGATGAAAAATACCCTGGTGCCTTTAGATATGGTTTTTATCTCACCAGAAGGGGAAATCCTATCGATAGTGGAAAATACGGTTCCTCACAGTTTAGCACAGATTGATAGTTATGGGTTGGTTAAGGCTACTTTAGAGCTCAAGGGGGGCACAGCGACCCGTCTTGGTTTACAAAGGGGCGATAAAATATCTTCCCCCTCTTTAAAAGAAGCGCATCTTCCCTCTTCGGCATCGCTTCCAAAGGCTGTGTCTAATCGGCTCAATAAGAATCAGTGAAGAATGGGTCCATAACAAGAAAGGGGCATTATGCCCCTTTCTTGTTATGGAAGGTTGAAAATCCTTACTTTTCATCATAGACAAGAGATTCAAGGAACCAAAGTTGTTTTTCAATCCCACGGGAAATTTCTGTAAAGATATCAGCTGTATCCATATCCCCTGCCTCATCTGCTGCATCAATATTTTCACGGATAGACTGGGTAAAGGCTGCATAACGTTCAATCAGAGCATGGACATGGTCTGGAATTTTCAAAACGTTAGTAGGGTAGGTTGGAAGCTTACTTTTAGAAACATCTGGCACTGTGCCTAGAGCGATACCACCAAGGGCTGCAACACGCTCTGCCATAGTGTCATTAAAATTATCCAGCTCGCCTCTAAAAGTGTCCAGCATGGTGTGAACACCATAGAATGAGCTTCCCTTTATGTTCCAATGGGCTTGCTTAATGGTGAGGGCAAGGTCAATTCCATCAGCCAGTCGTGCATTAAGAAGTTGGATTGAAACAGTTTTGGTATTAGAAGGCAGTGAATTCCGTGTGGAACGCAATGAAGGCTTTGTTGTCATAATAAAAACAATCTCCAAGTTTTTTCAATTTTTAAATACAATACAAAGGAAAAGTAAACGATCACTCTTCCTTCTTGAAAAACGTAAACTTTGTTCAACCGTATGATCGGTATTATAAAGGTTCTTTCTTGTTTTTATAGATAGGCATTTTATTCTATCGTGAAAAGGGTATAGCTGGTTTTTCTTTAAAGGGTTAAGAAAATAAATAGCATAGACTATGACTGGACTGCCCAGAAAAGGGTCAAAATATGAAATATTCATTGAGGGCTCAGCGCGGCAGAGAAAAAGCAGCAGAGAAAAACAGGAAGTTGTTAAGGAAATTAGTGTGACAGTCGTTATCACAGGTGTGGCAGGGTTTATTGGGTTTCATGTTGCGCAAGCGCTTTTGGCGCATCACTATCGTGTTATCGGTGTCGATAATCTTGTTCCTTATTATGATCCTACCTTAAAAAAAGGCCGCCTGGAATTATTGCGCCGACATAAAAATTTTATTTTTAAAGAAATTGATGTTTCTTTAGCCGAGAATGTAAAGGCTATGGATCCTTACAAAAAGGATGTTCGTTTTATTATTCATTTAGCAGCCCAGCCTGGGGTACGCTACTCTATGGTTAACCCGTATTCATATGTTACGGCCAATGTTATGGGGCAGTTGGTTATGCTAGAATGGGCACGCACTCTGCCGGGTTTGCTCCATTTTCTCTACGCCTCTTCTTCTTCGGTCTATGGGTTAAATACTGAGCTCCCCTATGAGGAAAGCAATAGGGTAGATCAGCCAGCCTCACTTTATGCGGCAACCAAACGATCGGCCGAGCTTGTATCCTCATCTTATTACCATATTTATGGGCTTCCCCTTACGGGTTTACGATTCTTTACGGTTTACGGGCCATGGGGGCGCCCAGATATGGCTTATTATATGTTTGCCAATTGCATCAGGGAGGGTAAGCCTATTACCCTCTACAAAGGTAAAAACCTCTCACGGGACTTTACCTATATTGATGATGTGGTTTTGGCGATTCTTTCCATTGTCAAAAAATCAGAAGAAAAACCCGCAGGTTTTCAACCCCGGGCGATTCTTAATATTGGGAATCATAAAAGGGAAGCCGTTACCGATTTGGTGCATTTGTTGGAGACCAACTTAGGAAAAAAAGCCAAAATAAATTATAAGGACCGCCCTGTTGCCGATATGGAATATACTTTTGCCAGTATTAAGGCGATGGAGGATGATTATGGCTGGTCCCCCACAGTAGGTTTAAGTGAGGGGATAGCGTCCTTTGTTTCTTGGTATATTTATTTTTATTAGTTTTGGTGTTTATGGGGTTGACGTTTGTTGGTTTGGGTGTGTATAGGGTTTTTTGTGATCTGAGTGTCGGTTTTATTTGTTTGACATTTATGGTTATGTGGTATAGAGGTATATCCCT
>NZ_CP060244.1:2525000-2701842 GCF_014672835.1 Entomobacter blattae
CACCATAGAACTATAAGAACCTAAACCAGGTTTGCCATTGAACAATTGAGCCATAGTCGTCTTCTTTACTCAGAGCAGTCTACCAGGAGACATCCCCAATCAGCAATTGGTAAGACAAGACAAGGCAAGGATTTTGCTTCCTGGTATGTCTCCCCTTCATCTTTGTATCAATTAAATAGCTCATCTCTCGTCATCCATAACGCTTCAAAATTTGACTCTTCAAGGGATTTTGGATATTCCACATCATAAAAACCTGTATAGCTGATGCTAATATTCTTTTCTCTTCTGCTATTCTTTCAACATTCCTGACATGTCGTTTTATTATCATGACCCACGTCAATACTCTCGTTTCAAACTGGGTTTTTAAACTTTATCGTTCCTGGATTTTATATACCCCCTTCCTAAACAAAAAAATTCCCCTAAAGTGGCTTTTTGCCCCTACACCGGAAGCTTTCTTTTTTTCTGTTCGCACCACAATTGCAGCCCTTATCGCCCTTATCATTGCCATGTGGATGGAACTAGACAGCCCCGCATGGGCCCCAATGACGGTATGGATTGTAGCCCAGGGAAGCCGTGGGGAAAGTATTTCAAAAGCCAAATGGCGTTTTTATGGAACCATTGTGGGGACTATTGTAGGAGTGGCTCTTATTGCCGCCTTCCCGCAAGAATGGGGGTTATTCTTTTTAACCTTGGCCGTTTGGATGGGGTTATGCAGTTTTCTTGCCAGTTTTACCGATAACTTTCGGGCCTATGCTATGGTACTTGCCGGCTATACTGCGGCCACCATTTCTATTGATGCGATATCCAACCCGAATGATGCTTTTATAATCGGCATGTCACGCTTTACATATATTACACTCGGCGTGGTTGTAGAAACTGCCTTTTCAGCCCTTTTTACCTATAACCTTGTAGAACAAGCCCGTGGAAATCTTAACCGCCTCCTCCATTCTGCCATTGAGGGAGCCTCTCTTGCCATTGCCGACCTACTGGCAGGAGATAGCAAGGCCCTAGGGCGCTCACGGCTATTATTTTCCAGCATCGTTACCATGAGTAACCAAATCGAATTCCATGAAATTGAGCTTGGTGGTCATGGCCATGAGGGAGATCACGCAAGGGCTGCCCTTTCCTCTATCTCTATTTTACTGTCCAGGACCCTTGGTTTGGCTGCGCGGTTAAAATCGGTGAATACCTCCTCTAAAGACCTGGCCAATATCTTGGATAAAACCCGAAATTTCTTTGGTAAGGTTCCCGAACTTCTGGTGGGAGACTCTATTACACCCCTGCGGGTTGAACTCGATAACCTCCTGTCCATTAGCCGCAAAACAATTATTGATCTCCTCTCTGAAGAGGTCAGCACTGTCGCTGAACATAATACCGACTCCCTTCAGGAAGAGCATGCCTTACATTTGCTCAATGAGCGTATTATCTACCAAGGTCTTTCAGACATCTACACCGAAATGAATCAGGCGTTGCTTGAATTTGATCATACCCTTCACCCTGTGAAAAGGGATGATTTTAACTTTCATAACGCTGTCTTTCATGACCCGAAGGAAGCCCTTGTCAACGGGCTGCGATCTGCCTTGTTCATAATGGTGAGTGCCCTGTTTTGGGAAATTACCGCCTGGTCTAGCTTTTCAACCATGCTGACCCTTGGAGCCCTTACTATTGGGCGCTTTTCCATTACGGATTTGGCCAGTATTACTTCATACCAATTCTTTAAGGGCACTGTTGTCGTAACCTTTGTTGCCTTTTTCCTTAACTTTTTGGTTCTTCCCACCCCTGCTTCCTACGAAGTTCTGGCCTTATGCCTGTTTCCACCAATGTTTATTGCAGGGCTTGCCTCTAGAATACCGCAACTAGCTGCCCCCGCCACAGCCTATAACACCTTTCTGCCTGCCCTGATTGCCCCTAATAATACGGGGCGCATCAACGAAGTCGCCTTCTTTAACACAGCCTTGGCCATATTAGCAGGCATTTGGTTAGCGGTAACCGTATTTGACCTAGCCTTTCCCTTCAACCCCATCAAAGAACGGCGGCGCCTTAGGCAAATTACCCTCTCAGACCTGCGCCATATTGCAGCAGCAGAGCCAATTCCTTCCATTCAATCCTGGATTGGCCGGAATGTAGAACGTTTTGTACGCCTAATCCGCCATGCCGGATATCTGCCCACGCCCATAACGGAAGCCTATATGCAAGGCACACTTTCTGCCATGACTATTGGACGAAATGTTATTAATTTACGTTTGGCGATCCAGCGGAATCAAATGCCTAAACCCTGTATTCAGGTGATTCAGGTTGTTGTTCGACGTATGACCCAGTTTAGCGGTATACACGGCCGAACGGCCTTAACAGCGCGCAGTGCCATAAAAATTCTTAGAAAACAAGAAATTGTTCAAACCAACATTAGTATCAGGCTTGAGATGACCCGTGTTATTGCCTCCCTCATGGTGATTTCCTATGAGCTGGAAGACAATAAAGATTTTCTTGATCCTTCACGGGCCTATCTTTTACCTGGCGAACGATTCTAGCCTGCAAGGGAAAAAGGCGCTGAACGGGAAGCTGGTAAGAAGTTGTTTTCTCACGAACGATTCTAGCCTGCGCGGCTGTGGAACTGCAGAGAAAGGGCAAAACCCTAAAAAATTTACTTGGCCTGTTTACGCAGATTTCCCCCCTGTGGCCTACGTTTTACGCCATCCTTCCTAGGAGGGGCAGATCGGCCCCGAAAATTACCTTGGGAGGTTTTCTTTCCAGTGAGAGAAGGAGGGGGAAGTTTAGAAAACTCTGCCGCTTCCGAATAAAATTTATGTTCGCTAAGAGAGGAAATAGGTTGATCTACTACCCGCTCTATATAATTCCACCATACTCGATGGGCCCCTTCACATAACGAAATAGCAACCCCAGCCCGGCCTGCTCTTCCCGTTCTGCCAATACGATGAACATAGCTTTCAGGCAGGTTAGGAATATCATAGTTAAAAACATGGCTAATATCATCTACATCAATACCACGGGCAGCAATATCTGTGGCCACCAGCACTTTTACAGCCCCATCCCTAAATCCTTGAAGGGCCTTCTCCCTTGCATTTTGTGATTTATTACCGTGCAATGCCATGGCATTCAGCCCGTTTTTCTGCAAAAACTCTGTAATGCGGTTGGCTTCATGCTTCATAAGCGTAAAAACCACACTTCTCTGAACATCGGGTTGATTCACAAAAGAAAGCAAGGCCTGCTTTTTATTATGAGCATCGACAAAAAGTACAAACTGATCAATCTGTTTTACAGTTGTATGCGAGGGTACAATTTCAACATAGCTTGGAGAATGCAAAAGAGTTTCTGCCAAAGCCCGAACCCCATCTGGCATCGTAGCAGAAAATAAAAGGGTTTGTTTTTTAGGAGGTAGTAACTTTATAACCCGACGAATATCATGGATAAACCCCATATCCAGCATACGATCAGCTTCATCAAGTACAAAAAAACGAATATCTGCCAGAGACACCAAATCCTGCTGAATAAGGTCAAGAAGGCGCCCAGGAGCGGCCACCAAAATATCTACCCCACCTTTTAATTCACTCACCTGACGGCCTTGTTTAACACCACCAAAAACAACCGCACTACGCAATTTGGTATAGCGGGCATATTCTCGGATATTATCACCTATCTGGGCTGCAAGCTCGCGCGTAGGGGCCAGAATAAGAGCAAGGAGTGGCCTTTTTTTATGCTCCCGCTCTATAGTAGAGAGAGGGCCAGAGGCCTTGGCTTCCAGAATTTTTTGAAGTATGGGAAGAGAAAAGGCAGCTGTTTTACCCGTGCCAGTTTGAGCGAGGCCAAGCATATCCTTTCCCGAAAGAACGATCGGAATGGCTTGCTCTTGAATAGAGGTTGGCTTATCATAACCAACATCTGACAAAGCTTTTATTATGGATTTATCCAGCTTAAACAGGTTGAAACCAGCCGACATAAAAGCAAACCTCCGCCCAACATGGGCAATAAAATTCTTTAAAAATACGAAGCCCTCTCATAAAAATAGAATGACCTGCTTTTATCAGATGTAAGACTCCATACCATTAAACTGGGGGATCTAAATAAATTAATTCTTTGTTAGAGGAAGTATGACCCTCTCACAAGGTTGATATGCGAATCTATTATGTCGGCTTTATGGTCTAAACAAGACAACATTCTGAAACAGCAACAAAAGGCAGAAGCATCTCGTAAAAATTTTCTTTATAAAAACCTCCACGCCCTGTTCCTTGTTCAACAAATCTTTGTTGAACAAAAATTACGGTAGATATTACATTTCCGCAGGGATGGGACCTGTTTCATCCATAAGCATTTTTGTGACCATTCCTTTCAATGGCCCCATATGCTCTGCAACCGAAATGCCAATTTTCCGCACAAGCCTGAAAGGGAGCTCTTCTCGAGCATAGACAACAGCAATCCCATTGGTAATGGCAAATAACGCTGTACTCGCCATACGATGGCGTAAAGAAAACCGCTGTACAACGGAAAGCGAACCAATATCACGCCCTTTTGAGAGAGCACTGCCAATTTCCTCTGCCAAGATATCCTGGCCTACGAGACCCAGGTTAAAACCATGGGCAGTAATGGGATGCATACCTACGGCAGCATCTCCAATAAGAGCCAACCGCCTGCCCCAAAACCTATGAGCATAGACCCCTTTTAAAGGATAGGCATGACGGGAACTCACCAGTTCCATATTCCCCAGGCGGTAGCCCACACGGCACATAACCTCCTGCGTAAAGGCTTCATCCTCCATCTGGCGCATCTGCTCCATCTCGTCAGTCGATAAGGTAAAGACAATGGAAGACATATTGCCATTCATCGGCAAGAAGGCAAAAGTCTGACCCTGATCAAACCATTGAAGGGCAATATGATGGTGTGGTTTTTCATGCGTCATACGAAAAACCATCATCGTTCGATGAAAATCGTGCAAAATGGCGCCAATGCCCTGTTTTTCCCGAACCTGGGAAAAACGCCCATCTGCCGCTATGATAAGACGTGCGTGCAAAACTTCGCCATCAGCATCGGTAACCGTGGCATTAATGGGGCTGGTTTTAACATCTTCTACAGTCTTTCCAGCCTTTAAAGTAATATGGGAACGGCTTTGACATTCTGCAAAAAGGGCCCTGCGAATAAGATGGTTAGAAACAAGATAGCCTAGGGCCTCCTCTCCTGTTCCATTGGTATCAAAAACCAAAGGTTCGCCACCACGGGCATTCTCAACTTGGGCTTCCTTTAACTCGGCTACGGAGTTTTCAGGGAGACGATTCCATACATGCATCGTCTGCAACAACCGTGCAGAACGATGCGTAAGAGCTATTTCACGCCCATCAAAGGGGGCATTCTCCCATGTCTCCCAAGGAGACCTTTCCAAAACAACAGACGCCACCCCCATAGCATCCAGGGATAAGGCCATCGCTAAACCTGCTGGCCCCCCACCTACGATCACAACATCTGTATAAGTAGGGGGCATCTGTGTTTCAGACATTCTCGTTTCTCCAATATCCTCGATAAGGCTTAAAGATTTAAGCTCAAAAACTCGCTATTCTTCTAATTTATTTCACTTAACGCTTCAGACACGCTGAGCAGGACTTATTTTTACTGCCCGCTTTGCTTTTTATTGTGTTTTATAAAATACATCATAGGCAAACCCCACCCCTTTTACCGGCACTTTTTATGCCAGCTTATGCCAGCACTTTTTACGATGGGATTATGATGGGAATGAAGAAGGTTCAGCTTAAAAATCCTTCACCAGAGCCCAAACTTATCAATCAACTACAAACTCTGGAGCTTCCCCCTCCCATTTGGCAATAAAACCCTTCACATCAGGGCGTTTTTTTTCCTCCATTCGTGACGGTTTTTCTGGCGTACCAACAAGCAGATACCCTGCAAGTTGATCTGGAGAAGAAAACCCCAGTTTCTTACGAATTTTCTTATTATAAGCCATATCACCAGAAATCCATACAGCCCCAAACCCCTCAGCATAAAGGGCATTAAGCACATTCATGTAGGCTGCCGCTGCCGCCATTTGCTGTTCTATCACAGGGATCTTTTCATTTTCTTTTAAACGCATTCCCAAAGCAATGATAAGGGGCGTAGACATAAATTTTTTAACCCGCTTTTCTATCTTTGCCTCAGGAACAGGCGGAGTCTGAGAAGAAAGGGCTTTTTCAAGTAAACGTGCAAACTCTTTGCGCATATCCCCTTCGATCAGAACATAACGCCACGGGCGCATTTTTCCATGATCTGGCGCAGCCATAGCTGTTTGCAATATGCGCATTAACTGCTCCCCTTGCGGTGCCGGATCGACCAAACTATCCACAGAGTGCCGCCCCAATAACATTTCTAATGCGTCCATTCTATCCTCTATACACTTTATTATTAAGGTAAGACTAAATCTTACCATAAAAACTCAAAAATCCGTGCCTATAAACATATGAAATAAAATTCACAACTACAATCTCAGTGAGTCGGCCCAACCTCTTTTGTTCTTTCAAACACTGACCATACAAAGGGGTACACAACAGGCTCTTTCCTGGTTGCTCCTTTCTGCTTGCTCCTTTCTGGCGCATACAGCAAAAAGGAACAGAAAGCCCCTTCTCGCGCATAAATTCCATTTCTGCAAGAAGAGCATAAGGATCCACCACGGACACCGTTACCAATTACCCCCAGCTTACCCCTTACGCCCCCTAAAGGAAGCAGAAAGAGAAGGTTTTTAATCTCTCCCTGTAAGGCAAACCTCTAAGAAAACCTTTAAGCAATAGGGAGAGTCCCATTTCATACTTTCTCTACCCTACAAGATGCCTCACGCCTTTGGAAAATAGACCAAAGCTTACATAGTCTTTAATAAGATACATTTTTTAAATAAGACGCACCTAATTAAAAGGTGCTTTACCCTATCATCAACCTTCATCAATCTATATATAGTGAAGCGCATTCTTATTGTCCGGCTGACAAAAAGAGTTGTTTCTATTCTTTTTCATTAGGATTTATGAAACTTTCTATCATTATTATGCGCTTTTGCCCTTATGCGTTTTTTGAATGTAATTTTTGAACAGACATACTGCGAAATATTTCCTGCACAAACAACTCACCACTCCTTCATATGTTCCCAAATGCGTTCTAACATTTCGCCCCTTTTGTATTTATTCCCTCTACATTCTCCTAGAAGAAGTAGAGAAAGATGACGCCCTCTTTTATCTCATGGTCTTACCTGTATCTATCTCAAGACCTTACCTATATCTTAAGGTCTTACTTGTTGATTTTTGCCCGAAAAATTGTTGATATCCTAAAAGGTCCTAAGGCTCTCCCTCAAAAGGTTGGCAATAACCTTGTTGAGATTAAAGAAAAATCCTTTCAAGATAAAAGAGCTACAGACGGAAGCAAAAACTCCTTCGTTAACGCCATCGTTTTCTTTACAAATTTTTTAATTTTGTGCAATAAAGCTTAGATACTTACTATATAAGGTTCACAATAGCTTTACGGCAAAGTGATCTGCCCTGCCTGGTATAATGGAGCCTCTCTTCTATGACAGTCCCCCAACGAACAGCTCATGTCCACCGCATCACAGGAGAGACAGACATAACCATTGCCCTCGTTATAGATGGGATAGGCACAGCTAATATAGAAACGGGTATTGGTTTTTTTGACCATATGCTCACGGCTCTAGCCAAACACAGCCTTTTTGACCTGACAATCCTGGCCAAAGGCGACCTTCATATCGATTATCACCATACAACGGAAGATGTTGGCATTACCTTAGGGCAGGCTTTTGCTCGCGCCATGGCCGATAAAAAAGGAATTTATCGTTTTGGCTCAGCCCTTGTTCCCCTTGATGAAGCTTTAAGCGAAGTGGTTGTCGATCTTTCCGGCAGGCCTTACCTGGCTTGGAACGCCGCTTTTCCCTCTGAAAAAATTGGTCTTATGGATACAGAGCTCTTTGAAGAATTTTTCCGCGGTTTTACCATGAGTGCCCTTATCAACCTCCACGTCACCAATAAAGCGGGCCGTAACAGCCACCATATTGCAGAAACCATTTTTAAAGCGACTGCCCGGGCCTTGCGCAAAGCCTGTGAAGTCGATAGCCGTTCCATCAACTCGATCCCTTCTACAAAGGGAGTATTATAAAAATGAAAATTTTCCAAGTCTATCTCCCCTATCGGCCTTCTTTAGACAACCCACCCATTTTGGATGAAGAGCACCCACCCATTGTGGTTAAAGAAGGATTTTCCTGGTTGGTTTTATTTTTTGGATGGCTGGGTCTTATCGTAAAGAAAAGCTATATTGCAGGCACCCTTGTTGCAGCCGCAACGCTTCTTATCCATACTTTTATCCAGCATTTCGGTGCCACCTATGAGTGGCTGGGCGCACTCGCTTTTCATTTTACGTTGGCAACCTTCACACCGGAAATTCTAAAATGGGAGCTCAGACTTAAAAGCTATAGACCAGAGAGCCTTATTTTAGGGCGTAAAAAACAAGAGGCCTTGTTGCGGTTTCTTGACCACCGCACCTATTTGCAACAAACATCACCTTCTGCCTCCGATGGGTTTTCCTCATGAAGAGTCTTTCCGTTGTGGTCATTGACTATAATGGCGGTAACCTAGCCTCTGCAGCCCAAGCCCTTGAGCATGCCGCCCAGCTGAGCCATATTCCTGCTCGAGTTGAAATTTCCAATACAGTGGAAGCACTTAAACAGGCTGATCGTATTGTTCTTCCAGGACAAGGGGCCTTTAGGGATTGTGCTCAAGGCCTGCAAAATATTCCCCACCTGCTGGAAACCCTCAACGAAGTCACTAAAACTGGAACACCTTTCCTAGGTATTTGCGTTGGCATGCAGCTTATGGCCGAAGAAGGTTTTGAAAATGACCGAACCCCTGGCTTGGGGTGGATAAAAGGCAAGATTACCAAAATGTCACCTCCTGGCCAAAGGTTACCTCAGATGGGCTGGAACGAATTGACTTTTTCCACCCCTTCTCACCCTCTTCTACAGGGCCTTCACCAAGGGGTACACGGATATTTTGTTCACTCTTATGCTTTATCGGACTACGCTTCTGAAGATATTGTAGCCACAACTGACTATGGCGGAGCCCTGCCTGCTATTGTCGCAAAAGGTAATAGGGCTGGTACCCAGTTCCATGTTGAAAAAAGCCAGAAAACAGGCTTACATATTCTTGGAAACTTCCTACGTTGGTCGTCAAGCGATCCCGTTTGAATGATGAGCTTCTTTTCATGAAAAACTTTCAGCCCAAATCCTCTCCCCCTACCCTGTCTTGCTCTAAAAATACAGCAACGGCCTATACCTCCGCCTTGCACGAAAAGAAAAAGCATAAAAACCAGTCTGATCATTCCTCTGTTCAAAACGATCATAAAAACCACATTGTCGCTGAGAAGCTCCAAGAAATTTCAGAAGATGATCTCCAGGCCCTATGCGAAGCCTTAGATGCTGCTATTTTGGGGAATAATAGCACAGGTTGGCTTAAGGTCCCCTCTCGGAAAATGCTGCAATGTTACTTTCAAGGGGCCTTACTTGTGCCTGGACGAAGCGTGTACGTTATTCGGCTGAATTCAGTCATTGTGGGCTCCATCCAACTGATCCGACCTGCTCGCAGTAATGAAGAACAGGCCATGAGCTGTAGCCTTCAAGGGTTTTTCCTAGCCCCTTATACGCAAGGCCTAAGCCTTACAAAAACACTCCTTAACGCTGCAACCCAAGCCGCCTATGCCCAAGGCTATCAATTTTTACATATTGAAGTCCGACAGGATCTAACACGCCTTATAACAACTCTGGGTGAACTAGGGTTTGAACATTGGGGCACCAACCCATATTTTGCCAGAACCCAGAAAGGCCTCGTCTCTGGTCTTCTTTTTACGAAATCATTGAAAGACGATAAGGATCCTTCTAAAACGGATTTGGCTGAAACGAGTTTGGAAATTTCTACCCCAAAAGGAAAAGCAGCCGATTTGAACCCCAAAGCCCCTTCGGGTTCTTTTCCTCCAGCGGCCTTACCATCACTCACCCCTACAAAAAGCCTCTCATTTTGCGTCGACACCAGCAAAATACCAACACCCCCTGCCACACCGCATCAAAATAATGCTCCCACACCGCAAAAACCCTTTTTTACTTCAACAGCGAAACACTCCATGACCCGATCCGCCTTAACAATTTACCCCGCCATAGACCTTAAAGAAGGGCACTGTGTAAGACTCCGGCAAGGAGAAATGGAACAGGCAACCATCTATTCTGATAATCCAGCAGAACAAGCTCTGTCATGGGAGAAATCAGGCTTTGAACACCTCCATATCGTTGATCTGGATGGAGCTTTTGCTGGCCACTCCCAAAATACAGATGCTATTCTCTCCATCCTAAAAGCCACAACTCTGCCTGTTCAACTCGGTGGTGGTATTCGTGATATGAAAGCTATCCATCATTGGATTAATGCAGGCGTTCAACGAATTATTCTCGGGAGTGCGGCCGTTAAAAACCCTGATCTGGTCAAAGAAGCCTGCCAAACCTATCCTGGGCGTATCATAGCAGGCATAGATGCCCGTTACGGCCAAGTACTCACGGAAGGATGGGCTCAATCCTCCAATATGCATGCCAGCGAGCTGGCCCTTCTCATGCAGGATGCTGGGGCTGCTGCTATTATTTTTACCGAAATCAGCCGCGACGGTATGCTAACAGGGTTAGACCTAGAACAAACCATTGCTCTGGCTAACAGCCTTTCCATTCCGGTTATTGCCAGTGGAGGAATTGGCACTCTTGAGGATCTCAAGGCCCTACGCCAAGCTACTGAAGCAGCCCCTGGTATAGAAGGGGTTATTATTGGGCGTGCCCTCTATGATGGACGTATAGCACCCACCCAAGCTCTGGAAGCCTTAAAATAATGCTGAAGCTTCGTGTAATCCCTTGCCTAGATGTTAAGGATGGTCGTGTAGTTAAAGGGGTGAATTTTGTCTCCCTTAGAGATGCGGGAGATCCTGTTGAACAGGCCACACTCTATGATGAGGCGGGTGCTGATGAGCTCACCTTCCTAGATATTACCGCAAGCCATGAAAACCGTGATACTATTCTCGATGTTGTTTCTCGAACAGCTAGCCGTATTTTTCTGCCCCTAACCGTCGGAGGTGGAATAAGAAAAACTGAAGATATTCGCAAGCTCCTTCTCGCTGGTGCCGATAAATGTGCCATGAATTCAGCAGCCCTTCATAATCCTGATCTGATTAATGAATCTGCTGAGAAATTTGGCAGCCAGTGTATTACTGTCGCCATAGACGCCCGCAGGAATAGCCATGGTGGTTGGGAGGTTTATACCCATGGGGGGCGCAACCCTACGGGTATTGATGCTATAAAATGGTGCAAAGAGGCTGAAGAACGCGGTGCAGGAGAAATTCTTCTTACCAGCATGGATCGAGATGGTACAGGTGAAGGCTTTGACCTGGCCTTGCTTAAATCAGCCTGTCAGGCAACCAACCTTCCCATTGTGGCCTCTGGAGGCGTAGGCAAGTTAGAACATTTTGTGGAAGGTGCTCAAGCTGGTGCTACGGGATTATTAGCTGCCAGTGTTTTTCATTTTGGGCAATTCAGGATCTTAGAGGTTAAAAAAGCACTTGCCGAAGCAGGCCAACCTGTGCGACTGACAGACTGACAAGGCCATGACAGAAACTAACAGAGTGCCGTGGCTATATAAATGAAAGGCAGGGATGTGACATGACAAAGGCGTCAAAAAACATACTTTCTGTTGCTAAAACACAGAGAAAAAAAGAAGAGAAAAATAAAAAACCTTCTCTTGTTGAGGCCGCTCCCATAGCAAAACCACACACGGCTTCCAGTAAAAAAGTGAGCACAAAAAAAACCTCTACCAAGCCGGCCCTGCCACCCAAGGCCACCAAAAAAAACAACCCCAAAAAGAGACCCAACAAAATAATATTGCCCAAAGCAGGCACTGTTAGCGCTGATATCCTTGATACGCTTTTTGATGTTGTGACCTCTCGCCGAACAGCAGACCCAGCCATAAGCCATTCGGCTCGTCTTCTAGCAAAAGGCCGAAATAAGGTAGCCCAAAAATTTGGTGAAGAAGCCGTAGAATGTCTGATCGAGGCCGCTTCAGGAAATACAAAAGAGCTCATTTCCGAAAGTGCTGATGTTTTGTATCATCTTATTGTTGTATGGGTGGATGCAGGCCTTCATCCCTCTGAAGTCTGGGCAGAACTGGCCCGTAGGAAAGGCATTAGTGGCATTGAGGAAAAAGCCTCCCGGCCTGCAGAAAATCTTGTTGTCCCCCTTACGACTAAGCAAGAATAAAAATCATATTCTTTTATACTCCGTAAGTTCGATGGAAATATTTTAACGCCTACTCGCTCCACCTCTCCTTCATCTTTTGCAGGATCAAAAAAACATACCCCCCTTTCCACAACTTATTTTCTGTTATGACGACTGTTAAAGTCCAAAATACGCTTGTTACCTTACACTTGTTACCCATAGAAAGATATTTACGGTCACTCCCATTGCTTTATGTTTATTTTCTTTTAATCTGAAGCTGAATTTTTAAATTTTCAGCGAAAGGCTTTGGTATGAGCGATCGTTATGACCAGAACAATATTTTTGCAAAAATCCTTCGTAAAGAAATCCCCAGCACTCCTCTTTACGAAGATGAATATGCTTACGCCTTTCATGATCTTTACCCACAGGCCCCTATCCATATTCTTGTTATTCCCAAAGGGGCCTACATATCGATGAATGATTTTACCGCTAATGCCTCTATGGAAGAGATCGCTGGTTTTTTTAAAGCCGTAGGCCTTGTCGCTCGTAATGCCGGCTTGGCTGATGAGGGGTGGAGAATGGCTAGCAATATAGGGGAAAATGGTGGCCAGGAAATTCCCCATCTCCACATCCATATTCTTGGGGGGAAAAAACTAGGCCCTCTTCTTGGCCCATAATCCTTTTATAAGACCCTTTTCATAGTTTATGCCAACACTTCCAAAACCTCCTCCCAAACCTGCACGTTTGATGACGAAAAATCAGGTCTTCCAGTTTATGCAGACACTCGAAAGAACCTATCCTTCTGCGCGCAGTGAGCTGGAATATAAAAACCCTTTTACCTTGCTCGTCGCTGTTGTTCTTTCTGCACAGGCTACGGATGTTTCTGTCAACAAGGCCACACCAGCCCTTTTCAAAGCTGCTCCAACCCCTGATGCCATGGTGGCCCTGGGAGAGGAAAAAATTTCCGACTATATCCGCAGCATTGGCCTTTGGCGAAGCAAAGCCCATAACGTTTACGAGCTGTGCAAACAACTTGTGATGAATTATAAGGGCGAAGTCCCTTCTACCCGCCAAGCACTGGAAGCCTTACCCGGTGTTGGCCGAAAAACTGCCAATGTTGTCCTCAACATTGCCTTTGGAGAACCAACCCTTGCTGTGGATACCCACATTTTTCGGGTTGGGAATAGAACTGGCCTAGGGCCAGGAACTACCCCCCTTGCGGTAGAACAACAGCTTCTTAAACGAATTCCTAAACCATTTTTAAAAATGGCCCATTTTACCCTAATCTTACTAGGACGTTACACCTGTAAGGCGCGCAAACCATTGTGCTATGCCTGCCCTGTTGCAGAATGGTGCCAATATACAGATAAAACCACCCTACCTTCCTAACGTTTTTCCTCTCCGTTACAGTGCATTTTTTAATCCTTTGAGATAAAGTTCAGTATCATATTATTCAGTGAGTGAAGGCCTTACTCTTTCGGTATTTTCATCCGCAATATTGCCCTGCTGGAATGTGGGCTGACCAGCTTGATGAACACCATAATTCTGTTGGGGATAAAATTCCCGCAAGTTCTTTTTACCATAGTATTACTGGCTATTGCGAACTTCATAAACTGATGAAAAGTTTTACCATTTTCAAGCCTTTCATCAGACACGGAAGAAGGTTAAGCTCTGAGGGGTTAATCTGGGGACAGGCCCATTCGTATCCTGAAAATGTTGGCAAGATCAGAGAAAAACTCCAACACTAAAACCATTCCCCCACATTGGCGGCATTGGAAAAATGCTGCTCTCTTAAGAAGCCTAATGGAATGAGATAACCAATTTTCCCAAACTGGAAAGAAGGCTTGTTCCCAATCAGATATTCAGATCTTAAGAGAGTTGTTCCCAAAGAGGTTAGGACAGAAAGTGCCTGATCGAACTTTTTAAGATCGAGAACGCGATGAGGCAAAACGGGTGAATATGTATTGGCAAACCACGAGGCGATAAACCACGAAACGATATACAAGCTCCCTATTCCGATGCTGCGAGGGGAAGATTTGGTAACCCTCTTTGCCCCGGTTCCCTGACCCAGGGCCGCATACCTCTGACTTGCTGATCGCTGATGAGGCGAAGAGACGCGCTTTTAAACCAAATATTAAGGGCACCACTCTTTCGTATACTGATTGTATTGATCTCTTGTCCTACAAATGCAGAACAAGGCTCTCTATAAGCTACCAATGTGAGAACCAAAGCAGCTTTCTGGCAAGCCTTTTTCATATTGGCCTTTTCCATATTTAAGAGAGCAGGAGGGCGCGGATCCTCTCGTTTTTTCTTTTCATAATAAAGCAATATTTCTCTTCCCTGCATCCCAAAATGATCCAAGAAAATACGACAAATCCCACCTGACTGACAATGCAAATACTCTGGCCAAGGTTGCCCCTTATCACCTACGGCATTACCCACGGGGAAGAAAGCCTGATTTCGGGTTGCCGTATCGCCACCTTCCTCGGAAGAGAAGTGCTGAACTGAATTGAGTGCAAACCCTGTCATCCATCTTTTTTCTATATAAGGATCATGCCCAAGAATGATAAAAAGTCCTTTATGGTCTATCAGGCCTACCAAACGCCCATCTGGCGACACCAGCAAGTTCGGGGGTAATTGAAACGCCATAACCCCAATAACCCCCGCTAAAACTATCCCCCCAACCAAACGAAGTCTTCTGGTGCCCAAACAGCATAACGTTACTCCCCCTATCGCACACCACAGCACCGCCTCAGGCATAAGGGGAATATGAAAAACACTGCCCGGGAGGCGTGCGACCATATGAGCAAGAAGTATAATGGCTTTTATTCCTATCCCCATCATGGCCAAAGCCCAAGAAGCCTTACCAAAAACCATCAGAAAGAGTGATAAAATCCCCCATGGCAAAACCCAAAGACTGGTTATCGGAACAGCAATGAGATTAGCGATAATAAAATAAGGCTGAAATGTTCCAAAATGGGCCGCAATCACTGGCAAAGTCGCCATACCCGCAAAGAAGCTAGCAAAAAACAGGTTTCGGCCTTCTGCGGCAAGCCAACTCCTTTTCCATAAAGGAGTGTGCTGGTAACGATTTTGCTCATAATGATGAATAATCTGATAGCCGCAAATTAACCCCAAAACCGCTGTAAAAGACATCTGAAAAGAAACGTCTCGTACCAACTCTGGCCACACGATCAAAAGCAAGCCAATGGCCCACCCAAAACGCAACAGGGAAAGGACTGGCCTTTCAACCAGCAATGCCAAAATAATCCATGCCAGCATAAAATAACTCCGAAGAACAGGCACATGAAGCCCTGTTAAAACGGCATATCCTCCCCCCAGCAAAAACCCTGTGATCAAGGCAATTTTCTTAATAGGCCAGTGAAGGGCCGCATAGGGCCAGCACGCTAACCCTTTCCGCAAAACAAACACGCACACCCCCATAACACTGGCAAGATGCAACCCTGCTACTGCCAATAAGTGCGAAAGACCTGAAGCTGCAAACTCCTGGCGTACGGACTCTGCAAGCAAGCCTGTTTCCCCGGCCAGTAAAATAGCTTCTATGGCTTTACAATCCTGGCATCCTGTTTGGCTCATAATCACATTGGCAATATTTTGGCGCGTTTGCTGGATTCTCTGCTGAACTTGGCCCAAAATAGTATAAAATTTTAATCGAAAGTTATTCCCTTCCCCATCTTCCACCACTTTTCCCACGCTTAAGGCATACCCCGCCCCATTGATATTTTCAAACCATGCCCTAAACTGCTGATCATAATCATGAGAGAATGAGGGAGAAGAAATAGAGCGCAGCATGGCGCGAAGCTCTATCTTCTGGCCAACCTGATAATGTTTTGGATCATTATAACGTAAACGAACCCTTACATCGCGCATTAAGGGGTTTGTATCTTGTTCAACACCAGAAAGATACTTCACGTTCGATAAAGTAACATAGTGTTTTATGGCTTCGTCTTTTACTCTGGCACGAGAGTCTACACTGGTACGAGAGTCAATCTTAATAATCCGCCCTTCCATAAGGGTTCCATACCATGGAAGTGCTGTAACCGGGTTTTGCCAGTGGGTGTGAAAAAAAGCATTTGCAAACCCGCAATACCCAACAAGCAAGACAGCCGTGGCTTTCTGCACTGTAAAAAATGAGAAAAAATGCCCAATCGCCCAGATTATCCCTATGCTTAATCCGGCTAATCCCATATCTTCCCAGGCAGGCTCCCGCTTAAGGGAAAAATAGCTTATACATCCTATGGCAAAAACAATGGCAAAAACAGCCGCCCTGCTGCCCATAATCGGGCTAGAGAGGCTCTGAAAAAACAATAGACCCCTATTCTTTTTGATCTCGTTTTTCATCTGATGGACACCAAAATGCCCCGTAAGAATATCTACGCCCTAGAATAGGCTTTTAAGGAGACAAGCTTACAGGAATTCATTTTTTATTGACAATACAGAACAAGACCATTGACCATAAAAAATACCCCAAATCACCAGGCTATTCAAAAAATATTTTTTTGACCCTACAAACCTCTCTTCGAATGGCCAACGGTACAGGCGCTGTACTCATGCCAGATGGGACGGGAGGGGAGAGGCTTTTATGGTTTACCATAATTTTAATGTGATCTGCCGTTAGCCCCTCAGACTTTTATGTATTGGGGGTTGGGCTTATGGGCAGTTTTGTACCCCCTTACAGCTTGATAATCCCTCCCAACCATATTATCCAACGTAGTCAGGACGTTTCCTGCACAATTCAGCACTCTAACCTTTTACGCACCAATTTTTCTGCACGCGATCATTTCCCATTGTGCAAATCCCGTTTGTACAAATCCCGCAGTAAAAAATAATCATTAGAAAATAAAAAACACCTTATTCATTATCCTCAATTATGATAATAAAAGATTCCATGACCATACGAACACGCTTTGCACCCAGTCCAACAGGCCTTCTCCACATTGGTAATGCCCGTGCGGCCCTGTTTAATTTTCTTTATGCCCGCCATCATGGGGGAGAATTTCTGCTCCGAATTGAAGATACAGATAAGGAGCGCTCTACCCAGCACGCCATCGATGTTATCCTGGATGGGCTGAAGTGGATGGGCCTAACGCCGGATTCTCCACCGGTTTATCAATCTCAAAACCAGCCGCGCCATACGGAAGTTGCGCAATATCTGCTTGAAAACGGGTTGGCCTATAAATGTTTCTGTACTCCACAAGAGCTGCAAACCATGCGCGAACAGGCTATGGCTGAAGGGAAGCCTCCCCGTTATAATGGATACTGGCGCAACCGCGACCCCTCAGAGGCTCCAGCAGGTGCTCCTTATGTTGTCCGTATCAAAGCCCCCCAGGAGGGGGAGACGATGATCCAGGATCTGGTTCAGGGGGAAGTTCAAGTCGCTAATGCCGAACTGGATGATATGATCATTCTTCGTACCGATGGCACCCCTACCTACCTTCATGCTGTGGTCTGTGATGATCATGATATGGGCATTACCCATGTTATTCGTGGGGATGATCACCTGACCAACACTTTTCGCCAGCTGGTTATCTACCGTGCTATGGGCTGGGCACCACCAGCTTTTGCCCATCTTCCCCTTATTCATGGCCCTGATGGAGCCAAACTTTCAAAACGTCATGGCGCTCAATCTGTCGTGGAGTTCCGTGAGATGGGTTTCCTCCCAGAAGCACTCTGCAATTACCTCCTCCGATTGGGCTGGGGGCATGGCGATGCGGAAATTCTTAATCGGGAGGAACAAATTGCCCTCTTCGATCTGGACGGTGTCGGGCGTTCCCCCTCGCGAATGGATTACACTAAACTGACCCATCTGAACGGAGTTTGGATGCGTCAGGCCGATAATACACGCCTAACCGAAGAAACCCTAAAACGCCTTACGCTGCGTAAAGACATTACCGTTCCTCCCCCATTGCTTACCCAGCGTATTCTAACCCTTATGCCCGGTTTGAAAGAACGGGCCAAAACCTTGATTGAACTGGCCGATAACGCCGCGTTTCTAGGCCAGAAAACTCCATTACCCTTTGATCCCAAAGCCGAAAAGCTGCTAACCGAAGAAAATATTACCCTTTTACAGCAGTTAGCCCAGGCGCTTAACGCCTTAACCCGTTTTGAACGGGAAGACATAGACCAATGCCTACGAGCCTTTGCAGAGCAGCATACGCTCAAGCTTGGCAAGATTGCTCAACCCCTCAGAGCGGCGGTCACAGGCAGTACCTCCTCTCCCGGTATTGATGATACCCTTGTTGCCCTCGGAAGGGAGGAAGTTCTGGCCCGTATCCATGCGGTAACCCATAAGGCAAAAACCCCATGAATGGCTTATCCCCTCATGATCCTCATTCTGAATCGTCTTTGTCCAAAAGCAAAGCACCCTCTGCCCTTTACCGCGGAGGTGTGCTTTTTTCTTATGATCATAGGCACCTGCTAGGAGTACAAGGGTTACATCCCAGCGTTGTTCATTCTCTCCTCGACCTGGCAGAGAGCTATGCCTTATCTAACCGTACCCACAAAACCCCTAGGGACCTTCTGCGAGGGCAGACGGTTATTAACCTGTTTTTTGAAAATAGCACCCGCACCCGCACCTCTTTTGAAATTGCCGGCAAACGCCTCGGTGCGGATATTGTCAACATGTCGGTTTCTACATCTTCCGTCAATAAAGGTGAGACCCTTCTCGATACCGCAGCCACCCTTAACGCGATGAGAACCGATTTGCTCGTCGTACGCCATGCGGATTCGGGTGCTCCTGCCCTTCTGGCCCAAAAAGTGGAAGCAAGCGTTATCAACGCAGGCGATGGCACTCACGAACACCCCACACAGGCATTATTGGATGCCATGACGATCCGTAGGCATTATGGCAGGTTGGATAACCTGACGATCGCTATCTGTGGGGATATTACCCATAGCCGGGTTGCCCGTTCTAATATTCACCTTCTTACCGCCATGGGCAGCAAAGTCCGGGTAATAGGCCCCCGCACCTTGGTCCCTGGTTCTATCACATCGCTTGGGGTCAAACCCTATTATTCCATGGAAGAGGGGCTAAAAGACGTTGATGTGGTTATGATGCTGCGCCTGCAAAAGGAACGTATGCAGTCTGCCCTTATTCCAAGCGCACGGGAATATTTCCAGTTCTTTGGCCTTACCCCCGAACGCCTAGCCCTAGCCCATACCCAAGCCTTGGTTATGCACCCAGGCCCTATGAATCGTGGCGTAGAAATTGACAGCCGCGTCGCCGATGACCCCGACCAGAGCGTTATTCAAGAACAGGTTGAGATGGGCGTTGCTGTTCGTATGGCTGTGCTCGACCGCCTCTCCCGCCCAAATGGATTACAACCATGAAGCCCCTTATTTTTGAAAATGTCCACCTGATTGATCCAGCAAACGGTTTAAACCAAAAAGGCAGGCTTTTGGTAGAACACGGCCTTATTACCGATATTGACACCACCAACAGTCTGTCTAGCCCTGAGAATGCCCAAATCATGAACGGGGAAGGCGCCATCCTCTGTCCCGGCCTGGTTGATATGCGGGTCAGCATTGGTGAGCCAGGTTACGAATATCGTGAAACCGTTTCCACAGCGGCCCAAGCGGCTGTAGCGGGAGGGGTTACCGCAATAGCTGTCCTGCCCAACAGCAACCCCCCTATTGATAACCCCGCCCTTGTGCAGCATCTCCGCAACCGGGGTGAAGAAACAGGGCTGATCACCTTGCACCCCTTTGGGGCTGCCACCCAACATTGCGAAGGAAAAGAACTGGCAGAGATGGGCTTATTACACCAAGCCGGTGCCGTAGGGTTTACCGATGGTGAAAAAGCCATAGCCAATTCCCGTACTATGAAGCTGGTACTCTCTTACGCCCGTACTTTTAATGCCGTTATTATCCAACATCCTGAAGATCCCTCTCTGGCTGGCAATGGCGCTGCAACCGAAGGGGAGTTGGCGACCAGAATGGGCCTTCCTGCCATCCCCGCAGCTGCGGAATCCATTATGGTTGCTCGTGATATACGCCTAGCCGAACTTACAGGGGGAAGGCTACATTTCGGGCATATTTCTACTGCTGAAAGTGTTCTCCTGATCCGCCAAGCCAAGGAGAAGGGCCTTAATATTACCTGTGATACCGCCCCTCCTTATTTTGACTTAAATGAGTTCTCGATTGGAGATTTTCGTACTTATGCCAAGCTCTCCCCCCCCCTTAGGGCTGAAGCCGATCGAATTGCCATAAGAGAGGGGTTAGCTCAGGGGGTTATCGATGCCATAGCGTCAGACCATTGCCCCCGCGATGCAGATGATAAAAGACTACCCTTTGCCCAGGCAGCAGCAGGTGGTACAGGCCTAGCAACCCTTTTAGCTGTAAGCCTTGGGCAAGTTCACTCTGGGTATATCTCAATGATTGATATGCTTTATAAGCTTACAGTAGGGCCAGCCCGCATATTAGGAATAGAAGCCGGCACACTCCGCCCTGGCCAAAATGCAGATTTATGCCTGTTTCACCCTAACCGAATTTGGCAGGTTACTGCTGGTATCTTGCCAGGAAAAGCACAAAATACCCCTTTTGATGGCCGCGGCATGGAGGGACGTGTTCTTGGTACATGGAAAAAGGGACAAAGAGTTTACGACCTGGCCAGCCATTCAACCACAAAGCCTGTTCCTGCTTGAAACATTTTATGAGAATTTCTCGACCCATATGATTTTTTCTGATATTCCACTTTCTCTCCAACAAATTCTTGTCACTATCATCGAAGCCTACATTCTGGGCAGCATACCTTTTGGCCTTGTTATTACTTATCTTTTTTACAGGATTGATATCCGCAAAGTCAGTTCTGGCAATATTGGGGCCACCAATGTGTTACGAACCGGTAAAAAAGGAGCTGCTGGCCTTACCCTGCTATTGGATGCCGCAAAAGGTGCCCTTGCTGTTCTTAGTGCGGGTGCAATTGCCAGCCATCATATTCTAGGGGGAATTGCTGCATCCAGCCATGTCATTAATCATGATAGCCCCGATAACGCCGAAGCCTATGCCATGGCTCTTGCTGCGGTTTTTGTCGTATGGGGGCATTGTTTCCCCGTGTGGTTAAAATTTAAAGGGGGGAAGGGAGTAGCCACAGGCCTTGCTGTTATTGCTGTTTTATCCCCTGCAACGGGGATATTATCCTGTCTTATATGGCTTGTTGCCGCCCTGCTTTCGCGCATGTCATCCGTAGGGGCGTTAGCAGCATTTTTGGGTATTCCTGTTTTAATGCATATTATTCATAAAAGTGCTTATTCGTCTCCCATTTTCTGGGCAACATGCCTTATTACCCTTACCATCTTCCTTCGCCATCGACAAAATATACGACGTATTATTCACGGGAAGGAACCCCTTATCCATTTTTCGTTACACTAAAGGATCCCTTGCCAATGCCCTTATCTTCCGCCTCTGCATGGTCTACCGACAGGGTTACATGCTTACAGCTGGCGCGTACAGAAGGAATTGGCCCTAAAACCTATCGTAAACTGATGCAACGGTTTTCCACACCCAGGGAAGCCCTTCATGCGTTGCCTAGCCTTCTTCAACGGGCAGGAAGGCCCACTCCTCCCATTCCGCAGGTCCAGGATATGGAACGAGAAATGACCCTTACTGAACAGATGGGGGGATTTCTTCTTTTTCTTGGTCAACCGGATTATCCACCCCTTTTGGCAGAGATCAGCGATCCGCCTCCTGTTATTGCCTGCCTGGGCAATCAAGAGCTCCTTAATCAAAAAATTATTGGTATTGTTGGGGCACGCAACGCTTCAGCGGGTGGTTTAAAATTAGCCGCCCTTTTAGCGGATGAGCTTGCCAAGGAGGGACTCGTTCTTATTTCTGGTCTAGCACGCGGTATTGATGGAGCAGTCCACCGTGCTGCTCTGAATTATAAGGCAACGATTGCAGCCCTGGCCGGTGGGTTGGACTATTTCTACCCGCCAGAACATAAAAATATGCAAAAAGATATTGCAGAAAAAGGCTTACTCATTACCGAAGCCCCTTTGGGAACAGCACCACTCAGCCAGCATTTTCCCCGTCGAAACCGACTGATTGCAGGTCTTTCCCTAGGCTGTATTATTGTGGAAGCTGCCATAAAATCTGGCAGTCTGATTACTGCCCAGCTCTGTATTGATTATCAGAGAACCATTTTTGCTGTGCCCGGCTTTCCGCTAGACCCTCGTAGTGCAGGGGCCAATGCTCTTCTACGAGATGGAGCCACCCTTACAGAAAATGCTGAGGATGTTTTAAGGGAGCTGGCAAGTTCTGCATCGTCTTTGTCTTTCCCTCCTTCTTCCCGCCCCCATAAAAAACAACAAACACCCCCTCTTTTTTCCTCACCGTTGACTCGCTTGCCCAAAACTTCTTCCCCTTTAACACCCGCAAACCCGCCCAAAAAGAACCTACATCAACCTGCTTTCGAAGCAGGGCCTCCTCTCTCTTCTCCTGCTTCTACGCAAGAGCCAACCTGCTCATCAGAAGATAAAAGAAATTTGTCTTTAAATTCATGTCAGCAAGCTATACTTTCTTTTCTTTCAACTACGCCCGTTTCAACCGACGAGCTTATTCGTTTATGTCAGGAACCTGCTCACGTCATAAACATTGCTCTTGCTGAATTGGAACTTGCCGGACATATTGAACTCCGCTCTGAAGGCTATATCTTACTGCAAGGATGAATAATTGGATGCCTACAAAAAAAACAACACCTGCCAAAACAAAAAGCCAAGCAGCTACAGCCAATGTTGTTGTTGTTGAATCCCCAGCCAAGGCCAAAACAATTAATAAATATCTTGGTGGTGATTATACTGTCCTTGCTTCTTTTGGACATGTACGAGACCTTCCCCCCCGCAATGGCAGTGTAGACCCCAATAACAATTTCTCCATGCTGTGGGAAGCCGATGAAAGGGGAATAAAGCAGGTAAATGCCATTGCCAAGGCCCTTAAATCTGCCTCAACCCTTTATCTTGCTACTGACCCTGACCGAGAGGGAGAAGCGATCTCCTGGCATGTACGGGCCATGCTGGAAGAAAAAAACCACCTTAAAGAGGTTGACGTTAAACGAGTCACTTTTAATGAAATTACCAAAAATGCCATAAAAACGGCCATGGCTCACCCCAGAGATTTGGATCAGCCCCTTATTGATGCCTATCTGGCGCGCCGGGCGCTGGATTATCTTGTTGGTTTTACCCTTTCTCCCGTCTTATGGCGTAAACTGCCAGGTTCGCGCAGTGCCGGCCGCGTGCAATCGGTGGCCTTAAGGCTGATCTGCGAGCGGGAAGCGGAGATTGAAAGCTTTACCCCACGTGAATATTGGACGGTAACCGCCCAGCTCCTTAACCGAGACAATGCCCCCTTTTCTGCCCGTCTTACCCATCTTAACGGCAAAAAGCTTGACCAATTTGACCTCAATACGGAGCAAAAAGCCACAGAGGCCAAAAAGAGTATAGAAAATGTCTCCCTTCAGGTTTTGTCGGTCGAAAAAAAGAAAACCCACCGTAACCCCCCAGCCCCTTTTACCACATCAACCCTTCAGCAAGAGGCCTCACGCAAGCTTGGCATGAGTGCTCAAACCACCATGCGTACCGCCCAGCAGCTTTATGAAGGAATTACCTTGGGCGGAGAAACCACAGGGCTTATTACCTATATGCGTACAGATGGGGTACAAATGGCAGGAGAGGCCATTGAAGCGATCCGTACCCACATTGAAAAAGAAATTGGTAAGGCCTATCTGCCTGCCAAACCCCGCCTCTATTCCAGCCGCTCTAAAAATGCCCAAGAAGCCCATGAGGCCATTCGCCCCACAGAAATCAAACGTCTCCCTACAGAAATAGAACCATTCCTGACTGCCGAGCAATTCCGCCTTTATGAGCTAATCTGGAAACGGGCCCTTGCCAGCCAAATGCAGTCGGCAGAACTGGATCAAGTGGTTGTTGAGCTCGGTGACCGCCAGAATAAAACCACTTTACGGGCCAATGGGTCTACCCTTGCGTTTGATGGCTATCTAAAACTCTACAGGGAAGGACAGGATGACCCAACAGAATCCGATAAAGATGATGAAAATAGCCGTCTTCTTCCGCCCCTTCAACAAGGGGATATTACCAAAACAGAAGACATTAAAACCGAACAGCATTTTACCCAGCCCCCTCCTCGGTTTTCTGAGGCCTCGCTTGTTAAAAAAATGGAAGAAATCGGCATTGGCAGGCCCTCAACCTATGCTTCTATCCTTACGGTCTTAAGAGATAGGAACTATGTACGCCTGGAGCAAAAACGCTTTGTTCCTGAAGATAGAGGAAGACTGGTAACAGCCTTTCTTATGGCCTTTTTTAAACGCTATGTAGATATTCAATTTACTGCCAATCTGGAAGAAGAGCTTGATGATATTTCCGGCAGCAGGGCCGATTGGCATGACGTTATGCAGGCTTTTTGGACGGATTTTTCCTACGCCATAGACCAGACCAAAGATCTGAAAATTTCCGATGTTATTGATACATTGGATCAAACACTTGGGCATCATTTCTTTCCCCCCACAGCCGATGGGCACGATCCACGACAGTGTTTGGCCTGCCATACTGGCAGATTAGGGCTAAAACTAAGCCGCCATGGGGCTTTTATTGGATGTTCTAATTATCCTGAATGCCAATATACACGAAAACTCGCTATCGAAACCAATAATGGTGAGGACGCTGATACCCTTAAGGAAGGGTATCAGCTGCTGGGGTACGACCCTACCAGCAACGAGGAAATTACCCTTCGACGCGGCCCTTATGGAATTTATATCCAAAAAGGTGAGACTGATCCTAACGATAAAAAGAAAAAGCCAAAACGGGCCACCCTTCCTAAAGGCACCACTGCAGAGACTGTAACCCTTGACCAAGCACTCGGATTATTAAGCCTTCCAAGAATTATAGGCCCTCATCCGGAAACCAAAGAGCCGATTGAAGCCGGTTTAGGCCGATTTGGCCCTTATGTAAAAATGGGAAGTATCTTTGCCTCCCTCGATAAAGATGAAGATGTGTTGAGTATTGGCCTTAACAGGGCGGTAGATGTCTTAGCCAAAAAGCTCTCCACGATCCGAGTCCTGGGCCTTCACCCCGATGATGGTGAACAGGTTATAGCCCGGAAAGGCCGGTTTGGGCCGTATGTCCAGCACGGGAAAACTGTGGCAAATATGCAACGAACACAGGCTCTTGAGGATGTAACCCTCGAAGAAGCCTTGGTTCTGCTGAATGAAAAAGGAAAACCACTCCTGAAAAAAACCGCACAAAAAGGCCGTAAAAAGGCTACTACCACAGCGGAGAGTAAAAATGAGCCAAAGAAGAGTAAAAAAATACAAAAAAATGATAATTGATATATTGCCAACACTTTCTTAATATCGATGGCAAGAGGTTTTTCTTGGCAGGTTAAGCGGTTTTTAAAAGTATTTTTTGGGGAGATTCCCTCCTCTACCCAAAAGAACTTCCTATCTTCTTATCAGTCAATTTCGTAAGGGACAGGAAATCCTAATACTTAAGATAAGCTGCTCCATAAACCTGTGCGCCACCGGCTAGAGACTCTGCCTGTGGATAAAGGCCCAATAACTAAGTACGGTATCATATGTTCAGGTTTCTCCCCCTTATTACTTTTTTGTTTTTTGTAGACCGTCATTTTATTAGGGGTAACCGTAAGAGCTTCTTCCTAAAAATCTATTTAAAGACTCCTCTATGCTCTTCCGTAATGCAATGGGTGCCTGTTTCTCCAGCTGGTAAAGCCTTAAGGACATGAGTGTGATATCCTTAGAGAAGCAGCTGCGCTTTTTTACCCAAAAAATCAGAACCTATATGGAGCATGTGCCCTTTTTAGACCGAATGGCCAAACGCCCCTATGCCAATCAAACGGCCCATAGAAAAAAATGTTCTGCCAGTAGTAAAAACAGTAGTAAAAACAGCAGTAAAAACAGAAAAAAATCTTATTTGCCAAAGGCAATATCTCTGGCAGCATCCTTGGCGACACCCCTGACAACACCCCTGGCAACACGAGGATTATCAAGAAAGAAGGGCATAAAAACTGCTCTTCCTTATTGCTCAACCCACTTTTTATGGTCCAAAGTCCGATGTCTGCTTTATTTGGCCTGCTTGAATCTTCTTTGGGTTCCAGCCTATGGGGCTGGGACGTTTGGAACTGGGAAAAGCTCATCTCATTTCAATGCTGATATGACTGGAACGGTTATCAATACGGCCTTAACCTTCCTCCAGCCAAGAACCCTTGACCCCTACACTATAAAACAGCTTAGCTTATGGGGAATGAATGGTATTATGGCCCTTGATTCTTCATTTTCCTTTTCCCAGCAACCAGGAACCCTTATTTTCAAATCTGCCCAAGTGCCGCTTTTAACCTTCCCCATGCCTTCTGAAGAAGATATCAAGGGATGGTCAGAGATCATCGGAAAGGTTATGAATAAAGCTTGGGAGACCTCAACCCTTATTCGCTCTTCAGGATCCAACAGCCTATTGGAAAGCTTTTTTAGTGAGCTTTTTAACCATATTGACCCTTATTCCCGTTATATCCCACCAACTTCTGCCAGCGAAGATCGGGAAAAACGCATTGGTGAAACTGCTACAGCAGGAATCACCATTGGCCTTCAATCGCACAATGTCATTATTACTGCCCTTAACACCAATGGCCCAGCCTGGGCAGCTGGTCTTTCCATTGGGCAAAGAATCCTTTCCATAAACGGCCATTCCACCAGCCATAAGCCTTTAAGTACTCTTAATGCCTGGCTCCAGGGAAGCGAAAATACCCCTATAACCTTAACCGTTAGCACACCTGGGGAAAGAAAAAACCAGACCCTGACCCTCAAACTGGCCCTTATCCCCCCAGAGACGGTTTTTGCCTTTTTATCTGAGAAAATTCTTGTGCTTCGTATTCATTCTTTCTCCGCTGATACAGCCCAGGAAGTTAGCCAGTATCTCGATCAAATCTTGCAAGAAAGCCCCGTTAAAGGGATTATATTTGATCTCCGCGGCAATAGAGGCGGCGTATTACAGCAAGCCATCACCACCTCGGCCCTTATTCTTAACCATGGTGTCGCAGCTATTACCCAAGGAAGAGACGAACAAGCCAACCACATCTGGGCTGTTCAAGGGGGGGATATTACAAATAATGTCCCAATCATTGTCCTTGTTGATGGTCGCACAGCCAGTGCTGCCGAAATCCTCTCTGCTGCACTGGCTGACCATCATCGTGCTGTGGTTGTTGGCAGTGTTACTCTTGGCAAGGGGCTGGTACAAACGATTGCTCAACTGCCAGATGGGGGTGAGCTCTTTGTAACCTGGAGCCGGGTCATTGCCCCCTTGGGTTGGCCTTTGCAAGGGCTAGGGGTTATTCCACAAGTCTGCACCAGCAAAGGGGAAAACACGACTCAAAAGCAAATGACAACCCTAGAAAATGGGCAGACCGTAAACCATGAAGCCCTAGAAGAGTCCCGCTCTGCTCGTTATCCCATTGCTGTATCACGTATTCTGGAAATCCGGAAAAACTGCCCAGCAGCCATAGGTACTGACCTTGATATTACCGTTGCCCAAAACCTCATCAAGAACCCCACAGCTTATAAGGCTGCTCTTTTAAGCATACCAGAGAGCGCAGCAAATTAAACCATGCCAAAGCTTAAAACCCATATTCTTGCCCAAGCCATTATCCGACAGGCAGAACTTGCCAATGCATGGCCCATGCTCATCACCAAAGGAGATGACGATGCGGGGAGTATTTTGGTTTTACTATACAACTCTCAGCAACTTTACCGTATTCTCGGACAAACTCGTAACACGGAAGGTGAACAAGCCTGGTTTTATATTTCTGGGCCAGAGCCTTTAGCCGAAGAAGACACGAAATTTTTTATAGAAAAACAAAGGAAAAGAGATCCTGACCTCTGGGTTATTGAATGCAAAAGCGATAGTTTTTCTCCCCCTTTTGAAGCCAATATACTTTAACCATATTCTCCCATAACCCTGCCTCGCATATAAACCCCCAAATTACGATCCCTAAATAGTTGTAAATTTACAACATAAAATTTATAGGTTTGTTTTTATCTGGCACTATGAAGGCTATTACCATATTAAAGGATTGCTCTTAATGCATTCTTTCTGCAAAAAAAATACCACAATTGTTATTTGTTGCATCACCCATATCTGGCCGACTCTATACCATGCCCTTACATGCATGGAAGAAAATACCAGAAACTACACGACGCTTTTGGAAGGGAAGTTCATACAATGAAGCTGCGGTTTGGATTACCATGTGGATCTCTCCTATCAGCTCCACTCGCGTTAGGCGCTCTGCTCATTTCAGATCCATCCATAGCCCAGCCTGTTGAAAGCCTCTATATTGCCGGATCTGGCGGGGCTAGCTTTAACCAGGATCAGCGGGTTAGGATTTCGCCGCATTTCCCTTCTGGCCGTGATCGTTACGATACCGGTGTTACAGGCTTGGGAAGCATTGGTTATGGCCTCGGCAATGGTTTTAGAGTTGAGGTTGAAGGAGACTACCGCAACAACAACCTGCATAAATTTGTTACCTCCCAATTTCCTGCCAGTGCTGGCGGAAGACGGCAAACATACGGTATTATGGCGAATGCCTTCTTTGATATGGATATTGGCCAAAACTGGATGTACCCCTATTTTGGTGCTGGTATCGGTTATGGCTGGTCGGCTCTACGCGGGCATGTCACTGCACCTAATCCTCAACAATTCCATCAGCAATTTGGAGGCACGGTTGGTAACTTTGCCTATCAGGGCATGTTTGGGCTTTCATTTCCTATTCCTTGGGTCGTTGGGCTTTCCGCAACAACAGAATATCGCTTTTGGACAATGCTTGGCCCGCTTGGGCATTCTGCAACCTCTACCGGAACTGAGGGACCTGGTTACTCCAGAGGGTATCAAGTAGCCCAAGGAAACCGTGATAACTCAACATATTTTAATCATTCCCTTATGTTGGGACTGCGTTACGAATTTAATCCTGCTCCCCCTCCTCCACCCCCTCTACCTGACATGCCACCACCACCGGCTCCCGCTCATAGCCGCTCTTACCTGGTGTTTTTTGATTGGGACAAGGCTGTTCTTACTCCTCGCGCTCGACAAATTGTGGTTGAAGCTGCAAAGGCCTCAAGCTATGTGCAAAACACCCGTATAGAGGTTAATGGCTATACGGATAATTCTGCGGCCCACCCAGGAGAACGGGGGAAAACCTATAACATGCAGCTCTCACGCCGGCGTGCTCAAGCTGTTAAAATAGAGCTTATTAAAAATGGTGTTCCAGCCAGCACCATTGAAGTAAGAGGTTATGGGGATACCCACCCGCTTGTACAAACAGGCCCTAATACCCGTGAAGCCCAAAATAGGCGCGTTGAAATTCTCTTCCGATAGATTTGAGCTTGTTTTCTATATAAAAAAGCCATCCTCGAGGATGGCTTTTTTATGGTTATCATCCCATTTTTTAACTAATTTAACCTAGACCGGTAAAGAGAGGGGTCGATAAATATCGCTCAGCAAAGGAAGGTATAATAGCAACGATTGTCTTCCCAGCGTTATCCTCTTTCTTTGCCAGATCAATGGCTGCATGGATAGCAGCACCTGAGGAGATTCCCACTGGAATTCCTTCTAGTCTCGCACACCGACGCGAAGCGGCAAGGGCTTCACGTTCAGAAACACGCAGAACCCCATCCAATAGCGAAGTATCCAAAATAACGGGCTTAAAACCTGCCCCAATGCCTTGAATACCATGCGGCCCGGCAGCCTCTCCATTTAATACGGAACTTTCTGCCGGCTCTATCCCATAAATACGGATATCGCTTTTACGAGGACGTAACCCTTTGGCAATACCGGTTGCTGTTCCCCCTGTGCCAATTCCTGCTACAACAATATCAACAGCTCCCTTTGTATCTTCCCAGATCTCTCGGGCCGTTGTCTCTTCATGAACATCCACATTCACAGGATTTTCAAATTGTTTCGGCATCCATGAATTGGGCGTTTGAGCCATGATTTCCTTTGCACGGGCTATCGCACCAGACATGCCAAGCTTACCTGGAGTGAGCTCAAGTTGAGCATCGAGCAAGCGCATCATTTTTCTACGCTCGATAGAGGCCCCATCCGGCATAACAACAATAATCCTATACCCTCTGGCAGCCGCTACAAATGACAATCCAATCCCTGTATTGCCAGAAGTTGGCTCAACAATGACTGATTTTCCTGGGTGAATAAGCCCTTTCTCCTCAGCATCTAAAACCATCGCCACCGCAATACGGTCTTTTACAGATGCCAAGGGATTAAAAAACTCTAGCTTAACCAGCAGTTTGGCCTTGAGGTTCTCTTCCTTGGTTAAATGCGGAAGAGCAACAAGCGGAGTGCCGCCCACTGTTTCTAGAATTGAATTATATATTTTCCCTCGGGGAGGGGCAAAACCAAAACGATTATCGGGGGAAGACCCAGTCATGATGACTCCTTCAATCAAAAAAACGCTAAAAATCCTAACATGAAAGACCTCAATTTAACATCCCAACCCAACGAATGCTATTGACATCCATGGTTTGCATCTTGCTAAAAAACCCTATACCTTTTTAGACAATCTAATAATACATAAAAAAACATAGAAATAAGACCCTATATATGCTAGTATAACAGAAATTAATTGTTATTTAATATATTCTCCAACATTAGTTTATTTTTCCTTACTGTGAGAGGCAAGCATGCTTTTGCGACGTGATAGAATGATGCTATCTGTCCTGATAATGTTGGATGTTGCCTTTTATGCTGGAAGCAGTAGCACCGTGAGTGCCCCTGATATCGCTCAACGAGCAAACCTAGCACGCCGAGGGATTGAACCTTTGTTACAAACCCTCTCCCGGGCCCAATTACTCGATAGCACGCGTGGTCCCAAAGGGGGATATAGCTTACCTCGCCCAGCACGGGATATTTTTTTAACAGAAATATTTGAAGCGGTTATGGCCGATGATACGCACGAAAAAATCCATACAGATGAACCACTCTTTCAGCAGGTTGTTATTCCTTTCTGGCAAGGGATGGAGACCACATTACAAAAACATATTAAAAATGTAACATTGGGCGACTTGCTTAAAAAAGCCAGCCAGGAAGGCTTAGTAAGACCTATTAGTGAGCCAATCACCTTTTCCATCTAAGTATGCCATTCACCCTCCTTTCACCAGTTCTCCATTTTTTTATTACTACCAATCTATAAAAAATTGTGTAAACTGCAGGCAAATATGCTTTTTCCAGAGCAATAAATAGACACCCCGCTTATAGCAAATACCCTATAGCGGCTATCCAACAAGCAGCTCAATATACTTAGCTCTACTCATAAAAAACCCTTGCCCTATCGGCACATAACCATAGAAGATTATACGGATTGATGACTCCTCATAGTCCTTCTGATATGAAATCTGTAAAGACCCATAATATTGTGAAGCGTGGAGTTGGGTCATACAACCTTTACAACATTCCACTTTGAGCCATGCTGACCCAGCCACTGCGGCTGATAATCATATGATCTTTGAGCTCACACCCTAATAGGATACAGATTTTACGCATACGACACGTTAAGGCGTCATCCTCCTTCGAAGGGGTGGGGTCACCCCTGGATGATTATGAACCAGCACAATTCCCTTAGCCCCTAAAGAGAGGATCTGCAACGCAACCTGTCGAGGATAAACCGGCACAAAATCAACCGTACCAGAAAACAGCACCTTAAACCCACCGTACCAAAAATCGGTGCACTTCCCCAAAAGAGAAGACATATATCATGGAACTACGACCTACATGGGGTTGAGTCCACTCAATAAAATAAGGCAACCAAAAGTAGTTCCTTCCTTTTAGTTGCCTTTTTTCTTTCTGCCTGCAAGGCTATCTCAACCTTTGGCCAGAAGAGCTATTTTTTCTTGGATTTAGAATGCACACGGTGAGTAACATGCTTACGCGATGATTTTTTTCTTACGCTGGAAGTTGATGTGGCCGAAGTTGCTGCTGGTGTAGCCTTTGGTAAAGATACCCCTGTGGCATCGGCAGTAACATTCACCGCAATTTTAGTTCTAGGTTTACCAGGGCCTTCTATAAGATTTACAGTAAAATGATCGGATCCGGCATAAGCTGTCGTCGGTGTGTAAGTAATATTGGTTTGGTCGCTAAAATTATAAATAAAAACCTTACCATGTTCAGGAGTTGGGCTTACCCCGAAGGATGCATAAGCTTTGCCATTATTCTGCAAGGGGATAGCACAGTATCCATCATCACTTCTTACAGTCATATCAACCGACATGGCACCGCTGGCATCTTGCTTTACAGGGCTCACCTGACAGAGAGCAGACAGCTTCATGGTATTCCCATAAGGATTGCCTGGGCCAACAATTGCATTCATACTGGGTTCTTGGTTACATCCGGCAAGCACTACACCCACGCTGGCCAAAAAAAGTGGTCCCCATAATTTCAACGTATTTGCTCCATTCTGAAAAAGAGTTATCAATAGGTCTTTATAGTAAACTGCCTTAATAACAAGCAGTACAGCAACAAAGAGCGGTGAGTAAGACGCACCCCTTATATTTCGATATATTAGATGTAATGCATATACCGTCATAAGAAAAGAGTGTTTTTTACGACACAAACATAAAGAAAAGCGGTAACTCAATAAATGATTTTATAAACCAAAATTCTGCCGTTTTCTTATCTTCTAAGAAGAGAGTTATATTTTGCCTTTATAAAAAAAATAATGGAAAGAGCCTGTTTTTTACTGGCATAAAGATTGAACAGCTAATATAAACAATTTTAAAATCGATTGAATATTTTAAGGCAATAATTTACGCAATATTAAGCAGTTATTGCCCATACTTGATCTATAATGTTAATTTTGGAATCCATAAACACTGGCACCAAATAACGGAGGAAATACTATGGGGTTGTCTATTAAACGTTTTGCTTTAGCTGGCCTTGCTACCGCTGGCCTTCTTAACAGTGGGGCCATGGCTGCCAGCCAATGCAAGCCAGCTCCAGCCAAGGAAGCCTTTCAGGTTCAAGGCCTTAAAAGCGAGCTTATGGTTACCGCACTAACCTGCAACGCTCAGGATAAGTACAACGCTTTTGTTGCCAAGTTCCGCTCATTTCTCTCTGCCGAGGAAAACACCCTAGATAACTACTTCCGCAAAACTTATGGGCGTCGTGCTAAAACCCAGCATGATGACTACATCACCCAACTTGCCAATGTGCAGTCAGCTGAAGGACTGAAGTCCGGCACTATTTTCTGCCTTCAACGCACCAGCATGTTTGATGAAGTTGCAGCTCTTGAAACAGCTGAAGACCTCTCAAACTATGCTGAAGCCAAAAACATTGTTCAGCCAATTTCTTATGAAATCTGTGAAGCGCCCACTTCCAGTTCCTCAAGCAGCAGCAAACATCACCGTGTTCGCAAACACTCTACCCGTGCCCGTAAGGCCTAATCCTTCTTCCTGGATGACACCCCTCCTATTTGGCATCCCCCCTTAAAGGCCAGAGAGTTAAACTTTCTGGCTTTTAGTGTATTGATGCTATCAGCTGTCATTCTTTGCTTTTGCCTTTGTCAACTAAATCGTATCTCATGCGCATATTGGTGGAATAGGACATAGGATACAAGCTTCGCATAAAGATACCCCTCTGAATGTAAACATTTTTTGATAGCTTTTAAAATTTTTGATGGCCTTTAAAGCACGACCTTCCCCTCGCCAATGGGTCTAAACCCTCGTTTTATAAAATCAAGCACCTTGCCATGAACGATCTTTTTTCTTCCCCTCCTCCAAAAAAAACGCCAACACAAAGCTATACGGCTGCCGATATTGAAGTCCTCGAGGGGTTGGAACCTGTTCGCAAAAGGCCTGGCATGTATATTGGAGGCACCGATGAAAACGCCTATCATCACCTTGCCTCTGAAATTCTTGATAATGCCATGGATGAAGTCGTTGCAGGCCACGCTAGCTCCATTCGGGTTACTCTGCACTCTCCCACCTGCATCTCTGTTGAAGATAACGGGCGAGGAATCCCTATTGACCCCCATCCAAAATTTCCAGACCTTACCGCATTGGAAGTCATCCTTACGACCTTGCATTCAGGAGGAAAGTTTTCCGGAAAAAACTATGCTACCTCAGGTGGTCTGCACGGTGTAGGGCTTTCCGTTGTGAATGCGCTCTCCTCACATCTAGAAGTAGAGGTCTTTCGCTCAGGGACACGCGCCAGGCAATCCTACGAAAAGGGGCAGCCAGTAAGTAAGCCTCAATTTACCTCCGTTGCCAAGGCTAAACACGGCAGCAAAATTGAGTTTACCCCCGATTCTACTATTTTTAATAAATTACACTTTTCGGCAAAACGTCTTTATCGCTTATGTCGATCAAAAGCCTTTCTCTTTAAAGGGGTCACCATAGAGTGGCAATGCCATATCAGTGCCTTGGGAAACGATACGGATATCCCCTTACAAGCAACCTTGCATTTCCCGGGTGGTCTTGTCGATAGCCTGCGGGATGAACTCCAACAAGATAACAAAGACCTTCTTATTTCTGATCTTTGGGCAGAAGATTCGGCCTTAACCTCTCTTGCGCCTTCGGCAAAAGCAGAATGGGCCGTTGCCTGGTTGGCTGAACCCTCTTCATCCTTTTCCTCATTTTGCAATACCATTCCCACTCCATTAGGGGGGACACACGAAAACGGCTTTAAATCCGCTTTGGTGAAAGGTTTTAGGGCATGGGGTGAGCAACGAAATCAGAAAAAAGCTTCTTCCATCACGGCTGATGATATTTTTGGATGTAGTGCGGTTAAACTTTCTGTTTTTATTCCCGAGCCACAATTTCAAGGACAAACGAAAGAGAAACTTTCATCTCCTGAAATCACACGCGTTATAGAGCAGGCCGTTAGAGACCAGTGCGATCATTACCTTACGCAAAACCCCCAGCAGGCCGACCAGATTCTTGCTTTTATTCTGGATCGTACAGAAGAACGGCTTAAAGCCCGTGATCAGAAATTAATTCCCCGAAAAAATGCTACAAAACGCTTAAGATTACCAGGAAAATTAACCGATTGTACCTCTGAGCACCCTGCTAAAACGGAAATTTTCCTTGTGGAGGGAGATTCTGCCGGAGGGTCTGCCAAACAGGCGCGAAACAGAGAAACACAAGCCATATTACCTTTAAGGGGAAAAATTCTTAACGTAGCCAGCGCAACACCAGAAAAACTTAAAGCCAACCAGGAGCTTCAAGACCTGGTAGAAGCTTTAGGATGTGGGATTGGTTCACACTTTAAAATTGAAAACCTACGGTACCACCGGATCATCATCATGACAGACGCTGATGTAGATGGTGCCCATATTGCTTCCCTTCTGATGACGTTCTTTTATAGGGAGCTTCCAGAGCTTATCTATCACGGCCATATTTATCTGGCCCAACCCCCTCTTTACCGACTTTCACAAAAAAATAAAATCCTCTACGCCATGAGCGATGAGGATAAAGACAAAAAAATAAAAACCGAATTTAAAAATGGGGCAAAAATTGAGGTTTCGCGCTTCAAAGGGCTTGGTGAAATGCCCGCTATAGACTTAAAAAATACCACCATGGCCCCACAAACACGGATACTTCTTAAAGTTGTGGTGGAAGACGATGCAAATACTCAAGCTCGTGTTGATCAACTCATGGGAAAAAAACCGGAATTGAGATTTCAGTTTATCCAAGAACACGCTGATTCATTTGATCGTCTTGATATTTAATTACGGCATATCATAGCAATTATGGCTCTCTAGCCTCTATGGGGCTTTGGGGCTTTTCATCAGAAATTTTTATAAATTCTCTCTTATCTTTAATTATCGACTCTTTAATTATCAACTTGGCGGCAAACGGCAACGATCTTACCGTCTTCGGTGACCCCCTGAAATAAAACCGTTTTTTTATCTGGCTGTTGCCACCATACAAAATCTCCAGAAACGTATTTCTTCCCCTTAGGAGCTGTTACCGTTGTAAAAATACGATTCTGGTTTTTTATCGGTAAAACGGCTAAGCTATTATCAGCTACACGCACATAGTTCACTTTAAAAACCTCTTGCGGTAAACTCTCATCAGCATCAAGATTTTTCCCTTCACATTTGTATTTATACATTTTCTGCACAAGCTGAGGGTGCCCCACCATACCAATCTCCAAGTCTGTCATCGCATGGGCTGAAAATACCCCTATCATTATTGCAATTCCCACAGCAAAAGGAAAAAATACTGTTTTTTTTTTGCACATGAATACTCCTTAGACAGGTCTAAAATTTCTGGACTAAAAATGTCTATTAAAAATTAAAAGGCTTAAAATAATAGTATCTTCTGTATTAAGCCCATATTCAATTATACCTCCTTATCATATAAAATTATACGTAAAACACAAAGCTTTATTAATAAAAATCTGTTTTTCAAAAAGTAATATTTGATCTAAACAAATAAAAAAGCCACTACAAAAGAAAGTAGTGGCCAAAAATATTATTATTATTTTAAAATAACTAATTTTTATTTCTGCCTATGATCCCCTCTTGAAGAAAAATAACCTTTATCCTCTAGGAATGCTTGTTTCACGGGAAGTTGCCCCTTTTTAGAATAGGCTGTCTGGTTAAGGTTTGTACCTGTTTGTACATGGGCAATTGCCATAACAGCTGGGTCAAAAACACGAATAAAACTACTGGGATAAATACCCATCCACAAAATAACCGCTGCCAGAGGAACCAAAGCAGCAAGCTCCCCACCAGAAAGATCCTTTAAGGAAACAACTTTCTTTGAGAAGGACTCTCCCCATTTGGCCGCAGGATTATCAAAAATAACCCGGCGGTAGAGAACCAACATATAGATTGCCCCTAAAATCATGCTCGAACCACCAAGGAGGGCAATCCAGAAAGAAACATGGAGAACGCCAACAATAACCAACAATTCACCTATAAAAGCACTCGTTCCCGGTAACCCCACATTGGCCATCATAAAAACCATCATCAAAAGGGAAAAAACCGGCATTTTTGCTGCAACACCACCTAGGGCAGCCATATCACGGGTACCAGTCCTAAATGCCAACAGTGCAAGTGAAAAGAAAAGCGCTGCTATGACCACACCATGAGACAGCATTTGGAAAATTGCTCCATCTATCCCTTCTGGAGTAAATGAAAAAAGACCAATGGCTATAATTCCCATATGAGAAAATGAGGAATAGGCAATAACCCTTTTCATATCGGTTTGGGCGAAAGCAATAATTGCCGCATACACAACAACGATAACCCCCAAAACCATAACCACAATACCATACTGATAAGCGGCATCTGGAAGCATCATCACCACAAACCTCAGCATACCATAAGCTGCTGTTTTCGACATAACCCCAGAAATCAGAGCTGTTGCAGAAGAGGGAGATTCCGCATAGGCATCAGGCAACCATGCATGGAGCGGAAACAAAGGTAGTTTAGTGGCAAAGGCAATCATAAAGCCCAACATCAACCATCCCTGCATAGCAGGCGAAAAGGCAACATGCATAAGAATGGGAATATCTGTTGTCCCTGCCTGATTCCATATGGCAAGGATAGCTACCATCATAAAAAGGGAACTGGCGAATGTAAAAATAAAAAACTGTAAAGATGCAAGCAAACGCTTTGGACCGCCCCATACACCGATCATAATACTGGAAGGGATAAGCGTGGCTTCGTAAAAAACATAAAATACCAAAAGATCTAAGGCGGAAAACAGTCCGACAAGGCAGGTTTCCAGCAGGAGAACAGCAATCATGAACTCCTTTACCCGTGTCGAAATAAGGTGCCAGGAAGAAACAATAGCCAAGGGGGTAATAAAAGTCGTTAACAAAATGAAGAACAGGCTGATCCCATCCACCCCTGTATGATACGAAATACCATACCCTGAAAGCCAATTAAGACGGAGAGTAAACTGATATCCTGTATTGGTGGCATCAAACTCTGTCCATAAAATAACAGAAAGGCCAAACACCAGTAAACTGACCCACAGGGCAGTCCACCTAAAAAACCGCTCTGAAAGGGAATCGTTTCCATGTATAACAGCCAACAAGAAAACCCCAAGAAGCGGAAGATACGTTATAAGCGGTAACAGGAATGTATGCACAACACTCTCATTCAGTTAATTTATTTAAACTATTCATAACCTGGCCATATTTGCCAGAAGGGTCTGATTAATCAGACCAAATATTCAATACAATGTAGTAGACCTTTTACGCCTTTATAATCAAATGGGCTATAGGTTACTGCCTACCAAAGATCTTTTCCATATCTTTTTTTGTAATTTTTACCCAAGTCGGTCGCCCATGAGAACACGTACCCGCTCGTGGTGTTTGCTCCATTTGCCGCAGAAGGGCGTTCATTTCTTCATATTTTAGAGGCCTGCCTGCCCGGATACTACCGTGACAGGCCATACTCGCAATAACCTCTTCCATACGCCCCAGCAAAACCCCAGAATCCGTCAGATCAAGTTCTGGATTCTCCAAAAGCTCCGCAGCGATATCGCGCATCAGACTTTGTGTATCTCCTCCGGCCAATAACACCGGCACAGCCCTTACCAAAATAGCATTGCCTCCAAACGCCTCTATCTCAACCCCCAAACGCAAAAGAACCTGCTGAAACTCAACCAAAACCCTCATCTCTGCATTCGAAAGATTGATAACGTCTGGCACCAATAAACGTTGAGCATTCACCTGCCCCGAAGAAAGCAGCTGAGTCTTGAGTTTTTCATGGGTAAGGCGTTCATGAGCGGCATGCTGATCAACCAAAATCATCTCCCCCATTCCATTGACGGCAATGATATAGGTTTCCATAATCTGAGCAATCGCATAACCCAAAGGCGCATCCTCCTGCCCAGAAAGACTGTCTTCTTTCTGGTAGGATGAAGAAGACCCTTCGGCCTCATTCTGTGGGTTTTCTCCCCCACTATCAGGAATTCCTGAGCGAGGTTTGTAGTACTCCTGCTCCAGCGAATGTTGCCCGGGCGCGCCTTTTTGCCCGTAAATACTGGCAGGCTCCCTCATCAACAAAGGAGCATGAGCCCACTCGCTTACATTACTAAGTCTTGCATTCCCAGACGTAGAAGGAGGAGTAATCATGTGGGAAGAGACCCTTTTGGACTGAAACATAAACGCAGAGACTCCTGCAGTCTCTCCTGCCCCTACATCCAATACCCGACGAATTGACCCAATGATCAACGACTTTACAAGGCTTTCATCGGAAAATCTTACTTCGGTTTTGGCCGGGTGAACATTCACATCAACCTGCTCTGGAGGTACGTGCAAATAAAGAACGGCTACCGGATAACGACCTTTCTCCAGTACGGGTTGATACGCTACCCGTAAAGCCGTTTTTAATACCATGTCCGTTACCGGACGGTTATTAACAATAATACACTGAGCCTGCCCATTGGCACGATGTAACCCAGGAGGGGACACAAAGCCAAACAACTCTAAGCCAGTTTCCTTCTGGCCTTCGACTTTAAGCAACTCGTAGTCAGACGCTTCAGAAAAAAGCGCCTTGATCCGGGCAAGACGGTCTTGAGCAGGAAGTGAAAACACTTCTTTCCCATCCACAGTAAAGGAAAATGAAACATCCGGCGCCGCCAATGCCAGACGTTCTATCACCTTTCCCGCATGAGAGGTTTCAACCCTGGCAGATTTTAAGAATTTCCGTCTTGCTGGAGTAGAAAAAAAAAGATTTTCTACGACAACTTGCGTTCCCACTTGGCCTGCTGCCGGCTTTAATGGCTTTGTCTCTCCTCCAGCAACCTCAATTTTCCAAGCTGAATTGGAATTGGATGTTCTAGAGGTAATGGCCAACCGTGCCGCTGCACCAATGGAGGGAAGAGCTTCCCCCCGAAATCCAAGAGTGGAAATTTTTACAAGTGTGTCATCTTCAAGTTTAGAAGTGCAATGTCGCTCTATGGCCAGGGCTAAATCCTCTGGCCCCATCCCGCTACCATCGTCAATAACTTCTATAAAATCCATTCCGCCATTCAGCAAGGAAACCGCTATATGCTGTGCACCTGCATCGAGCGCATTTTCTACCAGCTCTTTTACAACAGCGGCTGGCCGTTCTATAACCTCACCGGCAGCAATACGGTTAACCTGCCCTTCACTTAACCGTCTTACAGGCCTGCTAACCCTTGGGGAGCCACTCTCTATCGCCGTATTTTTCAAAGCAGAAAGACCCCTTCTTCAATTCTATAGGACTTTCTTTCATAACAGCACTATTGCTGCCATCTCCGCATGAGCAGCTTAGCTAAAAGACGTCGAGAAAACCAGAAGAATCATCATCTTTCTGGGTAGGGGTTGCTCCATCTAACGGACTTTTCCCCAAAGCAGAGTTCCTCTTTAAACGTTCATTTTCTGCCTCACCATCGACAACAGAACCTTCCCGGTTTCCATTCCAGAACATAACCTCGTTAACAAAGCTATGGTCAGCCTGGCCAAACTCCTGGGCAGGGCGGGCAGTGGAGGCCATGTTCGCCTGCCCAACAAGAGCTTGCTGGCCAGAGCTTTCCGCTCCATTGGCTCCTTCAATCGCAACATTTGGAGAGAGCGTCTCAAGAGCTTGCAGCCGGGGGCTTTCATCCTGAGGGCGTAAAGCCCCTTCACGGGGTGCTTGTAAGTCATCGGAAGGGGGCATAGAAAGAGGAGCACGGGTTGTAATGGTATATTCATCAGGGGCTGAACGCTCTATACCAAAGGCCCGTGTCAAATCTTTTCCTGAGCAACCCGCCAGCAACAGGCCACCTGCCACAACAGCCAAAAGAGGAAAAACAGGTTTACCGGCATTACGGCCCAATAACATGGAAGCCCTACCTTTTTGACCGATGATAAGCGAACTTTCCTTGTTCATTTTCCTGCTTTCTCCTTATTTCCGCACTGGCGCCAGGGCTGAAAAAAACAAACTGTTCACCAGCAATACGATCACACCACAGACAATGGCAGAATCAGCAATATTAAAAACATACCAAGACCAGCCATAAGCATAGAGGTGAATAAAATCCACCACGGCGCCAAACCGGACCCTATCTATTATATTTCCAATAGCTCCCCCCGCAATAGCCCCTACGACGAGGATATTCATTCTGCTTTGTGTCCTTAACATCCATACCAGCAAAATCACAACAATAATAGAAGACAATAATCCAAAAATGACGGGCCCATAAATTCCCACCCGCCCAAAAAGGCCAAAGGTTATGGCTTTATTCCAGACCATGGAAAGCCGAAACCCCGGAAACACAAGAACACTAACCTTTTCTGGCAAATGAAAGAGCTCTAAAACCCAATATTTACTAGCCTGATCAACCAATAAAACCAGCAACAGCAAAGCAAAACCGGCATACCTTACCCTTTTCAAGGAAAAAGAAAGGGAAGAATCCTGAGGCAATGTCTCTACTTGTGGGTCTTGCATGGTGATTATTTTGTTTCCCCTATGTTGTTTTTGAAACACAGACTACAGGTGCATTGTCTTCTGCACTGCTGTTCATTTCCAGCTCAATAATATACGGGTTTGAGGGATTGCAACCCACAGCAGCATGCTGAATCATAATGTTTCCACCACAGTGGCACAACGCAAGCACAGCTCCGGATGTTGGACGTTCTGGCCAACTTCTTCTAGCACACGCCAGCACCGCACACATTTATAGCCCTTGGCAGCCTTCACGATGGGGCCTTGATGGATCGGCAGATCTGAGCTCCCCTCCTCACAATAAAGAGAGCCCGATTGAGGATCAACAACGATCTCCACCTTCGATACAATTGCAAGTTCGGCCCAATCATAGCCAGCAAAAAGAGCAGCCTCTTTCTCCGAAAAAGTCAGCATTACCTCAGCCTGCAAAGATGACCCGATAAGCCCACTCTGACGTGCATTTTCTATCTCTGCTGTTATGGCTTTACGGATATGGCGTACTGTACCCCATTTTTCACTTAAAGGGGTATTCAACCATTCCAAAGGCATGACAGGGAATTCTTCCATATGAACACTCTGCCCCTCACCAAAACGCGCCATCCATGCTTCTTCTGCGGTAAATACTAAAACGGGAGCAAGCCAGACGGTTAACGTGCGGTGGAGAATATCCAAAACCGTGCGCGCAGCCCTGCGAGTAAGGTTATCCTTGGCATCACAATAAATACTGTCTTTTCGGATATCAAAATAAAATGCGGAAAGATCGGTTGTACAAAAACCATGAAAAGCCGGATAAACCCCAATCCACTCATGGGTAGAGACGGCATGGGCAAGCTGGGCCGATAATTCAGCCAAGCGCGTTAAAACCCATTTTTCAAGCTCTGGTAAAGCATTATACTCAACTTTTTCTGCCTCTTCAAACCCCTCTAGCGCCCCTAACAACCAGCGTAACGTATTGCGTAAACGCCGATAAAGCTCACCTTGCTGTTTAAGGATTTCTTTTCCTATGCGCAAATCCTCACGCGTATCGGAGTTCATAACCCAAAGTCTGAGGATATCGGCGCCATAAGTCTGGTTAACATCCTGCGGGGAAACGACATTCCCTAGGGATTTGGACATTTTGCGCCCTTGTTCATCAAGTACAAACCCATTTGTGACAATACATTTATAGGGCGCTTCTCCTCGTGTTCCAACACTCTCAAGCAAGGAAGACTGAAACCAACCACGGTGCTGATCTGATCCTTCCAAGTATAAATCAGCAGGAAAATGCCGTTCTTTGCCATCTAAAACAAAAGCATGAGTAGAACCACTTTCAAACCAGACATCGACAATGTCAAACACCTGTTCAAATGCCTCTGCAGAGTAATTATTGCCTAAGAAACGCTCTGGAGGAGAGCTATACCAGGCATCGGCACCTTCCTGACGGAAAGCTTCCACAATACGTTCCATAACGGCTTTGTCTCTTAGGACTTCCCCTGTTTTTTTCTCCACGAAAACCGCAATAGGAACACCCCAGGCGCGCTGGCGGCTAATACACCAATCTGGCCTGTCTTCAACCATGGAAGTCAGCCGTCTTCTTCCCTGGGAGGGAACAAATGCCACATTCTCCAAAACCTTAAGGGCTTTTTGGCGCAAACGGCCTTTTCCATCCATGGCAATAAACCATTGCGGGGTCGCCCTAAAGATAACAGGAGCACGAGAGCGCCATGAATGCGGGTAGGAATGCACAATTGTATTACGCCCCACCAGCCCTGCTGGCGGCAGCCCCTTCTCCTCACTCGCCATCATTGCATCGAGCAGGGCAGCACAAACCGGATCTGCAGCTTTAAATACGTGAACCCCGGCAAAAAGGGGCAGCCAATCCACATATCGCCCATCATCCATCACCAGCTCATCAATCTCTACCCCATGCTCCCGGCACAGGATAAAATCTTCCTCCCCGTGAGCAGGGGCCATATGCACAAGGCCAGTACCCGCATCGGTCGTAACAAACTCACCACCGAGCATCGGCACATCGTAATCATAGCCTTGACCCCGCAAGGGATGGGCTGCAACAGCCCCTTTAAGGGCTAGCCCTGGCATGGTATAGAGCACATGATGAGAGAGGATCCCCGCTTCTTCAGCAAAGGCAGAGATACGCTCTTCAGCCAACAGGATCTTTCCTCCAACAGGAAGAGTTGCACTTTCATTCACGGCATCAACCCGCAAAACAGCGTAGGTAATATCTGGTCCATAGGCCAATGCCCTATTGGCTGGAATTGTCCACGGAGTGGTTGTCCATATCACGGCGGAGACCTCTTCCAGAGCACCAGAAGGGGTGGGGTCTGTTATGATAGGGAAAGCCACAAAAATTGCCGTTGAGGTATGGTCGTGGTATTCAATTTCTGCCTCTGCGAGAGCCGTTTTTTCCACAGGGCTCCACATCACAGGACGCAAACCACGATAGAGGGAACCATTCAGCAAAAATTTCCCAATTTCGTTGACAATAGCGGCCTCTGAAGAGAAATCCATAGTTGCATAGCGCTCGTCCCACTGAGCCTGAACACCCAACCTTTTAAATTCTTCTTTCTGGGTATCCAGCCATTTCTGGGCATATTCCCTACATTCCTGACGGAACTGAAGAACAGGAATGGAATCCTTGTTTTTTCCGGCTTTGCGGTATTCTTCTTCCACGCGCCATTCAATCGGCAAGCCATGACAATCCCACCCTGGAACGTAATAGATACCCTCACCCGACATACGATGGGCACGGTTTACCACATCTTTCATAATCTTGTTTAATGCATGCCCAATATGAAGATGACCATTCGCATAGGGGGGCCCATCATGCAGAGTAAAAACAGGACGGCCTGCCGCTTGAGCCTTAAGCTTCTCATCCAACCGCATAGCCTGCCACATTTTTAGAATTTCAGGCTCCCTGTTGGGCAGATTACCCCGCATGGGAAAACCGGTTTTTGGCAAAAACACGGTATCACGATAGATGTCCTGTTTTTTTTCTTCTGTCATAAGCTTTTCTGTAATGCTTTACTATATATTTTCTGCAAACCTTATATTTTCTACAAACCTTGAGGGACACCCCCTTAAGGAATGAAAAAATATTTCTGACCCATAAAATTAAACCATGTATTATTCGTTTGTGCGCAATTGCACAATTTGTAATTCATAATCCCTCATTCAGTATGCTCCCCCCTCAATAATCACTGTCTTTAATAATTACTGTCTTTAATAATTACTGTCTTTAATTGCCGCTGTTTTGGCTTTTTTAACATTTTATGCCCATTTTATTTCACATTGTTTTTATTTTACATTGTTTATTTTGTATTGTCTTTTTACTTCCCACAATTTTAGGCCCAATAAGCTCTGGCGGCCTCTGCATCTCTGGTAATATTGTCCTTTAACTCCTCAAGAGAGGAAAACCGGCGCTCTTCGCGGATCATATGATGAAGAAAAACCTGAAGGGTCTGCCCGTAAAGATCCCCAGAAAAGTCAAAAACATTCACTTCCAGCCGACTTTCCTGACCATCGTTAATGGTTGGTCTACGCCCAATATTGGCAACACCATACTCTACTCGTCCACCCTCCAAAACCACCCGCACAGCATACACGCCCCTAGCGGGCTCAATATGGGAACCCAGAGCAATATTTGCCGTTGGAAAGCCAAGCTGGCGGCCACGTTTATCTCCATGAGCCACCACCCCTGAAATAGACCAAAAACGGCCCAGTTCTTCAGCAGCCCGTTCTGGATACCCATCTTGAAGGAGGCGCCTGATACGTGAGGAAGAAAGAGGGCCATTTTTATCTTTAAAAATAGGAACCACACTCAAACCCACGCCCAGGCTAACCAGTTCGCGTTCTAAAAAACTAACATCACCTTCACGCCTATGGCCAAAAGCAAAATCTTCTCCGCAAGCCAAGTGGCTAATTTTTAACTTACCGTATAATACTTGATGAACAAACTCATGAGCCGAAAGGGAAGAGAATGCCCGTGTAAAGGGAATTTCAAAAACATGCTTTACCCCCAAATTTTGCAACGCTTGCCGACGTTCTGAAGCGGTGGTGAGCAAAAAGGGAGGATCCTGTGGACGAAAGAACATACGAGGATGGGGAGTAAAGGTAATAACTGAAAGAGGTGAACCGGGCCTTGCATTTCGCAACATACGAATAACATGGGCATGCCCTAAATGTACCCCATCAAAATTGCCTATGGCAGCCGCCATATTAAAGGCTGACACTTCCATATCTTGCCATTTTTGACACATACAGGCCTGATCCATGCTATCCTTCCAACCTTGCACTGACTTTTTAATGGCCGTTATCTTAATCTCTAGGAATAAAAAACGGCTCTCTACCGGCTAACCAGATTGATTATTTCCCGAGTGAGGCGGTGTTTTATCCTGCTGCTGGACAGAATAGGGGGAGGCCTGCTCTCCCTGCTTCGAAGTAGGAAGCGTAGGCTGAGAAGAAGTCTCTTCCCCCTCTGCCATGGACTCATCATCAGCCATATTCTTTTTAAAACTTTTAATCCCTTTGGCAACATCGCCCATAAGAGTGCTAATTTTGCTGCTTCCGCCAAAAACTATCAGCACAATAGCCAGCACAACAAGCCAATGCCAAATACTAAAACTACCCATTCGTTTTCACTTTCTTCATTAGACAGCAGCCTTAATCCAAAGCCCTTACTCCAGCCTTCAGCCCATTTCCAGCCAGAAAACAGACCAACCCACCTCAGCCAGCCTTTGGCCGGACGGGAGCAGCACTGTATTCTCACAATGTATAATACGAAAAGACCCGAATACCAAATAATTAAATACAGGCCTATCCCCTAACCATTTGCTTTGCTTAATACTCACTTTTACTGCCCATGTTTAACTGTCCATGTTTACTACCCATGCCCCTCATTACTGCACAGAGCCTCTCTGACCATGTACATACACATGCACATATCTGAATAATCCCGCTTCATAAGCTTTACAGACCTTCTAGAGCACCCCTCTCAGGAGCCTGCATCAGCTACTGTAAGATCTGGGAGGATAAACCCATAGGTTGGATAGGCGGAACTTCCCATATGGTTAATAGGGGCCCACCAGACTTTAACCCGGCTCCAGTCATTCGTGCGTGAGATATCAACCACCGGCACCCCGTGATCGACACGATGAGGTTCCCAATTGGCATGATCAACCAAAACTTTGCGGGAATTTTCAACCGAGGTTACTACGGCAACATGGCCATCTGGAATGCGGCGTGTTGAACGAAAAACCAAAACTGCCCCAGCTCTGGGATGCTTCGTATGAGGATAAACCCCTACAGATTGCCGCCACCAGCTTGCTGCACTCCCCCTTAAATTCACCCCTGTTAAGGAGCGGGCATAAGGGGCACATTGCAAGGCGGTATATTCCCCTTCCTCAGAGGAAGAAGCACACCCTGCCAGAAAAAGAAAAAGGCTAACACAAAAGGGAAAAAGAAAAGAAAGACGTTTGCTCATCTATTCTTTAAACGGAAAATCCGCTCCTCCGCTTCAAACCGATCCATCATACACACTTGCTGAGCCAGTTTTGCGGAAAACCCTGCCCGCGCCAAGACTATTTGCGCTTTGTGTCTATTTTTTTTCTGCTCCGTAGCATTTTCATAACAATCTTGCCCCCCCTCTTTCTCAATCTCAAATGGGCCAAGCCTGCGCTTACGCAACAAAACCAGGGCAGCAGCCTTTTCATTGGCCTCTATTAAGGATTCATCGGCAAACAGAGACACTGCAAGCAGAGACTCTTCTTGAAGTGTCTCTTGTGCCTCTTGCTCTATAATGGTCTGGACCATTTCTTTCTGAATGCCTTTAAATTCAAGCCTTTGGGCAATATCGCGCAACGAATGCCCACTTTTTTGCAACGCGTTCAACCGGCTCCGCGCAAACTCTCCATTATCAACAAAACGTTTTTGTACCATTTCTTTAACAATATTATGAATCTCTGCGAAAAAGTCCTCAGACCCAGCCTGGTTTTCGCCGACTTCATAACCCAGTCCTTTCTGCCGAAACCGCTGGCGCTTAACATAACGAAGCAGTACAGTCTTTAACCCCTTCTCTGTTGTAGAAAAACGGGCCAGGTAGCGTAAAGCCACCTGACGCAATTCTTCCAACCGTTGGTTTTTTTGCGTGTGCCCGTTTTTTTGCGTGTGTCTGGCAGATTCTTGCCTTTGAGCATCGACATATTCTGGTGTGTTGATGTCCCGCTTAAACTCCATAACCCCCTCTCCCACCCATTTCCCACTTATACAAAGTGAGCACTGTAGCTCATCATCCCCATTCTTTAACCCAAAAACCGCACCATTTACCGGCTTATACCCTGTTCAACTCTACACCTTACCCATCTCTATCCATCTCTCTATCGTAGCGGATTTCCATCGAAGAGCAAAGTAAGAGGGATGTCCTCTTTCACCCTCCTAATGATTTTTACGGCACTGGACAGGCTCTAGCCTTGTGCCAAGGGAAGCTGGCATTAACGGCCAACCAGAAACATGTTGAAGTGGAAAAGGCAGAATTTTGCATAAAAGATCAACAATAGATCGCACCCCAACTAAACATTACATTTTTCCCATAGCCCATAAAATATTTTAAAAATATAATTGACTTTTTATGACACGATCTAAGATACTGTTTCTTTCCAAAAAATTTAAACCCCTTTATTAAAACATCTTTCAATTTTTAAGACCCTCTATGAATTCCTTTCTTATGCCCACCTACAACCGTGCCCCACTCTCTTTTTCCTATGGGAAAGGTGTATGGTTGTATACGGAGGATCATACCCCTTACCTTGATTTTGGGGCGGGTGTTGCAACCTCCTCTCTCGGGCATGGGCATCCTAGCCTTGTTCAAGCCATTGAGGAACAAGCCAAAAAGGTTATTCATGTTTCTAACCTCTACCAAATTCCTCAAGCAGAAGCCTTGGGGGCCTTATTGATTGAGAATACCTTTGCCGATAAGGTTTTCTTCTGTAATTCTGGGGCTGAGGCGAATGAGGGCATGGTTAAGCTTATGCGCCGGGCACAAGCCTTACATGGCCACCCAGAGAAAACCGATATTCTCTGCTTTCATGGTGCATTCCACGGACGAACTCTCGCCATGCTCTCTGCAACGGGTAACCCCAAATATCTTGAAGGGTTTGGCCAAGTCGCCCCTGGCTTTATCCATGTTCCCTACAACGACATCAACGCTGTAAAAGCCGCAATGACTCCCCATGTCGCTGCCATTATGCTAGAGCCTATTCAGGCCGAAAGTGGCGTAAAAGAGGCTGACATTGCCTTTCTTCAGCAAATAAGAGCGCTATGCGACGAGCAGGGCCTTTATCTGGGGATTGATGAAGTTCAAACGGGAACTGGTCGAACTGGCCGTTTTTTCGCGTATGAGTGGGCCGGAATTACCCCTGATGTCGTCTCTGTTGCAAAGGGAATAGGAGGGGGCGTACCTCTCGGCGCCTTTATGGCTAAAGACGAACTGGCAAAGGTATTAACCCCTGGTACGCACGGTTCAACCTTTGGGGGAAACCCACTAGCCTGTGCTGCCGGGCAGGCTGCAGTAAAAACCATTCTTGCTGAGGGCTTTCTTCCCTCTGTGCAGAAAACGGCCCTCTATCTTAAAAACGGCTTAGAAGCCCTGTGTAAAACCTACCCCCACGTGTTTAGCGAAGTAAGGGGGAAAGGGTTGTTATTGGGGGTAAAATGTCTTCCTCCAGTGGCAGACATTTACAACCTTGCTTTAGATTCCCAACTCCTGACTGTTATGGCCGGGGAGAACGTTCTTCGTATTCTTCCCCCCCTTATCATCACACCAGAAGAGTGCGATGAAGGCCTCAAACGCCTTTCTTTTGTTGGTAAAACCATAGAAGAAAAATTCCCCTCCACGTCGAAAGCTCTCTCATGAGTGATACCTCCCCGCTTAGCCCATCAACCAATCCTGAATTGGGTGTTCGCCATTTCCTAAACCTGAGCGACTTTCCTCCCCAAACCCTGCGAGAAATCCTCGATACCGCGGCCAGTATCAAGCGTATGCAACAAAACCGCCGCTATCCCTTGCACCCCAAACTACCCCTTTTAGGGCGTACCCTGGGCCTTATGCTGACTAAACCTTCCACCCGCACAAGAGTCTCTTTTGAGGTCGGCATGCGCCAATTGGGAGGGCAAACAGTCGTGCTCTCCCCTAAGGAAATGCAACTCGGCCGAGGGGAAACCATGGCCGATACAGCACGTGTTCTTTCCCGATTTGTTGATGTCATTGTTCTACGAACGGGCGATACTCAGCAGCTCACTCAGTTGGCCCAATGGAGTACTGTTCCTGTTATTAACGGACTGACCCCCGATTCTCATCCGGCCCAAGTCATGGCAGATATTATGACCTTCGAGGAACATAAAGGCCCTATTAAAGGGCGACATTTTGCCTGGGTGGGAGATGGCAATAACGTTGCCTCTTCCTTCATGGAAGCGGCTGCCCAATTTGGCTTTTCTCTTAGCTTGGCTACCCCCAAGGAACTTGCCCCTTCAGAAAAAGTACTGAGCTGGGCGAGAGCTCAGGGGGCCAAAATCCATGTAACAACCAATCCTGCCGAAGCTGTAAAAGGAGCAGACTGCGTCGTTACGGATACATGGGTAAGCATGTCAGACACCAATCCAGAAGAACGAATTCGAAGACTGGTTCCTTATAGGGTGGATGCTGCCCTCATGAATGCTGCAGCTCCTGATGCTGTCTTTATGCATTGCCTGCCTGCCCATGTGGGTGAGGAAGTTACAGCTGACGTTTTTGAAGGCCCCGCCTCTATTGTTTTTGATGAGGCTGAAAACAGGTTACACGCTCAAAAAGGCATATTGATATGGGCCATGGGAGGTAAAGACTGGCGTAACTTCGGGGTGGAAACTTAATTTTTGCACACCATATCAATCTCTTTGAGAATATGACGGTATTAAGACCATGACAATACGCGCCCCTGACAAAACACCTTCTCAGTCTAAGAAAGAGGATGTCTGGCAAAACCACTCATCTGCAGTTGAAGAAGGCCCGCATGCCCCAAGCTGGATAGAAAAAGACCTTTATGATATTTTCAAGGCTATTCCCCTTCCTGAAAGCCCAGAACTTACCCCTCTTGCCACTGAATATCTGGACAAGCTTGCCCAAACAAACTCTACAACAGACTTAAACGCAACCTTTGCCTCTGCAAGAAATATTTTTCTTGCCCAATTGGTCAGTAAAAACCTGTTAAATGAAAATCTTTACGAAACTATGAATATGCAGCTTGAGGCATTGGAAGAAAAGCTTATTGCCCAATCCTAAACGCTCTTTTTATAAGAAACACTCTTGTTATAAAAAGGGCGGCAGGTCGTCTCCATAATTTTGTTTTCTTATAGAAAAGCTTCTTACCGGACTGTCCTATAAATGACCCTAATCAGACAGCAGCTCAAACCTGCCATGAAACTTCTGTCATGAAGCACCTGTTATGAAACTCTTGTTATAAAACGCCTATTATGAAGCTTTTAAAAACGCCTGGCCAAACAAGAGACCTTAAACTTTTCCATTCGCCTTTTTTGTTCCTTATAGTTTGCAAATATATTCTTTAAAACATCATGACAAAAAAAATACCAAACTCCTTAAACTCTACTGAAAACTCTACTGACCTTGACCGACCACCAGTGCCCACCCTCTCTGTTCCACAGGGGATTACCCCTTTTTTCCTGGCAGAAAGCCCGGTAAGAGGAAGATTGGTCCGCCTTGGTGTCTTAACAGATTGCCTGCTTGAAAGACACGACAACCACCCTGTTATCTCCAAACTTGCTGGCCAAGCCTTAGCCTTGGTAGGAGGGATGGCAACCGCCCTCAAATTCCAGGGTTCCTTTTCCATGCAAATTAAAGGGGATGGACCTGTTTCTATCCTGGTTGCCGATGCAACAGATGAAGGCGCTTTGAGATTTTACGTTAAAACAGAGCAAGAACGCCTTGAAGATATTCTCTCCCTTACTGCGACGCCCATGGCCCGAACTTTAACTGGGGAAGGATTTCTTGCTTTTACTATCGACCAAGGCAGCCACTCCGAGCGCCATCAGGGCATTGTAGCCATTGAGGGGCCAGACCTTTCTGACATGGCAGAACATTATTTCAAAACCAGCGAACAGCATGACTGCAAAATTTTTCTCGCCTGCCAGCACACACCTCAAGGCTGGCGCGCGGGAGCCCTTATACTGGAACGTATTGCCAATGAAGGGGGCACTCATCATAATACCGTTGCCCAATCCCCTACTCTGGAACGGTGGGAAACCGCACTGGCTTTAGCCCATACCTTACAAGAAGACGAGTTACTTGAAGAGGCCCTCTCTCCAGAAACTCTTCTTCATCGGCTATTCCATGCTGAGGGGCTCCAATTGGGAACACCAAAACCTCTTTCTTACGGATGCCGGTGTTCACGCTCGCGCCTGCTAGCCATCCTTGAGCAATTTGGCGCAGAAGAGCTTGACCATATGCAACAAGATAACGACATTATTATGAATTGTGAATTTTGCAATTATTCTTTCACATTCAACCGCCACGATATCCACTCCCAAAGCCAGACCTAATTTTTTAAAGCCCGGCGATTTTAAGCAAGAAAATATAGGTTAGAAATATCACCGTACCCATTATATTGCCTTATTGCCATGTGAGGGTTTCAGCTTTATTAAAAAATATATCTTTCTTTACGCTTAAAGGCTCATACAATGAAACGCTCCTTATATTTTGCCTTGCTTTGTAGTTTACCCCTTCTTTCTACTGCAGCATGCAGCGATAGCTCGCCCAAACAAGCCAATTTTTCACCGATTCATTACTCTCAATACTCACAGCTCCATTTTAATGTAAGCCAGAAAACATTCCGTAATGCCGCTCAGCCTGAGGATGATGATATCTCCAAACGCTCACCCGTAACCCCTCTCCAAGCTATTCGGCAAATGTATGATGAACGTATTTTCGCCTCAGGGAGCTCGGGACGACTGGTCTTCACCGTGGATCGTGCAGCTATTATCCCCCTTGGCAGCAACTCCCTACAAGGGATTATTGACATCCATATCGATCTTCTTACCGCATCAGGGCAAAATACCGGTTACGCAGAAGTGCATGTTAAACGCTCCTATACCCCCAACACTGGTGATGATCTTGATCTGGATAGCCCCGTTTATCTTTACAAGGTCACTAAAGAAATGATGAAGAGCCTCAATGGAGAGTTGGAAAGCCAGGTTAAGGCAACCCTGCGCGAATGGCTGGTAGATGCTGGCGGTACAGCATTGAATTCCGCTATTAAAACAACATCCCTTTCGAGCCCTAACAAGAGAAATACTGTTTTACAAACCGGCCAAAAAACCTATAAAAGTCATTCCACAAATCGCCCTTCCCTTGTGCACCCTTCACAGCTACCCTAATGACCCTCTCCTCTTTCAAAAGGTTTCCTTCACAGGGCCAAAATCATACGGATAAGCAAAGTTTATCTGGGCCAGGCTGGGCTAGTAAGTTAACAACTTACTAGCCCACTGAGAGATATTGGATTGGGGGGTATTGGATCTTAAAATACACTTTATTGAAAAAATAGCCATTCTCTCCCAAAGCTTTTCAGCATGATCCTGGCCTACTTTCTTTTGGCCTGCTCTTTTTTTGTACCCATTCAGATTGAGTCTATGGTTTTGCTGAACTGTCTGAAAAACCAAGAAAAATTATTGCCTAGTATTGCGCCACCTGTAGCAAATCCTGGCTTATGCTACAGGCCATTACCTTATTGGCCCCACTTGTTAAAAACGATCTCATCCCTGCTAATTTTCCCCTGCACATCAATGTTCTACCCAGCTTGCCATTAATAAGCAAGGGCTCACCCCATTGCTTTCTGAATGGAAGTAGACATTGCGCTAACCATTGATAAAAAAATGCTTTTACCTTTGCTGGCTAAGTCTTGTGCTAGCGAGGTATTTGTTTTGAGTTAGAGATTATTCTAGCCTAGGCCTTGTTCTCATTTTCAGAAAAGTTCTTCTGAAACACCATCAACCATCACATGCAAAAACCTTTAGAGCAAGGCTTGATACGCGCCTGAACATAGTAGACATCAGAGAGTGCAGCGGGCGTGATCACCCATGAGCGGTTACTCAGGGGAGGGAAAACCATAATTGCTGAAGAAGAGTTATTCTCCCTCTTAAGAGTTCCCATTCACAAAGAGACTTGGGGCATACATAGCCTCAAATGGCAAGAAGGTAATACCTAATAAGAGTGAATTTGTATTTATAACCTCTCCACCCAAACATTTAATGGACAAATATACCCCAGAAATTTTGCTGCTGAGGATAGTTATGTCAGCCCTTTCTTCCAGACCTGAACCAATAAAACACAAAAAAGGGTTTTTACGTTTCACCCGCCCGACGGAATTTCTCAACCTCTCTCAAAAACTCCAGCTCTGGATCACATTGGAGGTACTTATCCTTATAGTCTATGGTATGGGCTGGGCTCTTTTTTCTTACCAGCCGACTGGCAACAAGGTGATAGTATGCGGATCATGTAGATCCATGTCCCCATGGCCTGGCTCGTTTCGAAGAGAGCCGCCTTTCCTTTTTCCCCAGGCCATAGGACCGTATTATGCTGAAGCGTAAATAGGACGAATTATTAACATGGCCTCAGGCTGCTATGATCGCGCTTCCGCAACTCTCTTATGCCTTACATCCTGAAGGCTTCCTTCTTAGCCTTACAGTTTCTTTTGGTAAGAAGCAGGAACAAAGGCAACGGAAAGAGATCTTACGCCTTGGGCCCCATGGATAAGCACCCCTTCTATATCAGCCGTAGCAGATGGCCCCGTATGGAAAGCAGCATAGTTGTTTTCCTTCCATTCCGGACGGTGATAGGCATTATGAATGTTATAGACGATCTCTTCTGGATCAAGCAAAATAATCAGATGTTGCGGCAAATATCCGAGGGCGTTAACACCGAGGTTTTTTTCCGTTAAACAAACAGAACCCGTCTCCGCAACCCCAAAGGAAGCACGTATAACCCCATATTCTATTACAGCCAAATCATGAGGGGATTGAACTGCAGAAAGTGGAAAGTCACCTTCTATTTCCGCTACGGCAGAACAGACTAGGCTTACCCCTTCCAATAACTTGTGAACACAAGCTAAGGGACTATCCCCTTCAGGCTCTAAAAAGCGGCCGCCCATACGAATAAGTGATTGACAAAATAGAGCCGATAATTGGGCACGGTTATGCGTACCTCCATCAAACAGCGGAACACTCGGAAGACTCACAGCTGGTGGCACCGCAGTTTTCAGGCGAGAAAAAATAATATCTCTGCTGTCCCTCATAGGGAGTCCCCCTTTTTATAGTTATGCCGATACCAGCTATGAAAACTCTGCTTGGGCGCTTCTGGCAAATCACGGCCTTTGGCCCAGGCATTCAACCGGTTATAGAGCATAAACTCTGGCAGATAATTTAACGCACTATCTGCCATAGCAATGGCCCCCCTATATAAACGAGGATGAGAAAGGATATACCCTGCAGCTCTCATCATATTCTTCTTGCTTTGAGACATTTCAGAGTTTTCAGCCATCACTTGCCGCCAGGAAGCAATTTGTTCATGCAAATTAATCTTGACAGGGCACACATTTGTACAGCTGCCATTTAAGGTGGAAGCAAAAGGTAATTGGCTAAATTTATGCCTGTTAAATGTAGGGCTAATGACGATTCCGATAGGGCCTGGGTAGGTACTCCCATAACTTAACCCCCCACTTCTTCTAAAAACCGGACACGTATTCATACAGGCTCCACAACGAATACATTTAAGCCCATACCAGAATGTTTCATTCTGCAGGCGTTCTGAGCGGCCATTATCAACGAGTACGACATGCATCTCCCCCCCCTTACGGGGGCCACGAAAATGCGAAGTATATTGGGTAATGGGAGACCCTAAAGCACTACGGGATAAAAGGCGTACAAAAACAGCCAAATGCTCTAGCCGAGGGACAAGTTTCTCAATCCCCACCGTGACAATATGCAGGTCTGGTATATTAGCAGAAAGATCTGCATTCCCTTCATTTGTACAAACAACGACCCCACCCGTTTCCGCCACAATAAAATTTCCGCCCGTCATTCCCGCATCGGCACTCAAGATATAGGGGCGCGTAGTCTGGCGCTGTTGCTCAGCAAGGTAATGCACATCATTATTATGGGGGTCTGTATGGAGGGTTTTTGAAAAAACCTCGGCCACATCTGTGCGCATTTTATGCACTGCTGGCACAACAACATGGCTCGGTGCTTCGTCATCCAACTGCTGAATGCGTTCACCCAGATCCGTCTCGATGACCTCAATATCTTCCTGGGCCATGGCCTCACGGAATCGGCACTCCTCACTCAGCATGGACTTGCTTTTAATAAGAAGCTTGCTGTTCTTTTCTTTTAGAATACCAGCAATAATCCGGTTATGATCAGCAGCATCCACAGCCCAGTGTACATGGATACCGTTCGCCTTGGCATTTCGCTCAAACTCTTCGAGATAATGGGCTAAGTGCGTTAGGGTATGTTCTTTAATTGTCGATGCAAGCGTACGAAGGTCTTCCCACTCCTCAATCTGGTGCATCTGCTGATCACGTTTTTTTCGCAAATCCCACAATCGCAGATCGTGCATTTTTTCATGCTCGGTCGCGGCAATAAATCGTTCGGCGGCCTCTAATTGATTAATGGGGCGGCTCCCTTTAACCGTTGCCCCCTTTGGCTGTTTTTCATAAACAAGAGTATTATTAAAACCAACCGTTGCTGCTTCAGCATGTTTAAGGGATTGACCAGACTGCGAAAGCGGGTTTTCTGAGTTATGCTTAACATTCATGCGGCGGTTCCATTCAATATTTCAGCAATATGAATATGTTTTATGGGCAATTTATCCCGTTGGGCGCAGCCACGCTGATGCATAAGACAAGAGCTATCTGCCGAGACAACATACTCCGCCCCTGAGCGATATTGGTCATGAACCTTATCATGGCCCATCTTGGCCGAAATAGCCGCCTCAAAAACAGAAAAAGTCCCTCCGAATCCACAGCATTCATCAGGACGTTCTAAGGTTACAAACTCAATGCCTTTTACTTTTTTGAGAAGATCCATAGGTTTGGAGAAAAACGCCTCCCGTCTTTCTGACATGCTGGCATGGCGTAACCCCCTTAAGGAATTACAGTTGTTATGAATAGCAACCTTATGGGGAAACTCCGCCCATGGAAAGGCTTCCACCTTCAAAATATCGTGCAAAAACTCGACGAGATCATAGGTGCGCTTCCTAACGCGTTGAACCTCTGGTGTTTGTTCTACAGCATCCATATTACAACGCACATGATGAACACAACTGCCAGACGGGGCTACGATATAGTCAAACCCCTCAAAATTCTGCACAAACAAAGCTTCAGTCGCTGCCGATTCCTTATGACATCCACTATTTGTCATGGGCTGTCCACAGCATGTCTGATCATAAGGATAATGCACATCCAGCCCAAAACGTTCGAGAAGCTTTAGGGTGGCAATTCCCACATCCGGTTCCAAGGCATCCACATAACATGGAATAAATAGCCCAATCTTCATAATCTTTAAGGTCCGTCCGCTTGTTGTTGAAGAGATATGCAGAAATTCTTACCTGAGCTATCTTATTATAAAAAACTCCTTAATAAAGGCACACTTCCCTATTCGGGTTGCATATCTGCTCTGCACAACACGAAACTCTTGCGCCGTCCCCATTAAGATAACCGCTTTTATCTGCTAAAGAACAGCCCATTTACAGGACACAAGCGGTTTCCTTTGGAAGGATATCATCTACAAAATATCTTACCACCTTTTTCTTGCTGCCTTTTATAGAGGGCAAACCCCACTCATACACTGTAAATGAGCCATATCTACCATTTCCTGCTGACTGGTATTGTTAATAGCTTTAACAATCTTTAAAAACTCCTCCGCAGCGACTTCCTCTTCTGGAAGATATTCATACCCCAATTCTGAGTCTGGACGGGTTGGCAAAATAGAGCAGCATTTAACCCGATGTTGCTCCTCTTGGAGAATTTTGCGGAAATTTTCTAAACTATACTGATGGGTATAAAGCTTTAAGGTATAGGAAATCTGGTTTCCCTGCTTAGCTCCTATCCAGAACTGTTCCAATAATTTTAACCACTGATATTGCTGCTGAGGGGTAGCCTCAGAAGCCGTTACGAGCCTGTTACCAATATTTAAATGCAGGAAAAAAGGCACTGTCGGGAAGCCTACAATACTCATACCAGGAAAACTCTGTAATCTCTTTACCGGATAACCGCGAGACTGATAATCCGCAAGCAAGGGATCACTCCCTGATTGCTCATAGCCATGCCCATCAGCCCCACCTTTGAACTGTACCCAGCGAATATACTGCCTTCTTGCCGGTAAGTGGGCCCCTTCCGTTAATCCAAATAATTTACTGGTTGTTCCAGCAGGTTTTATAGTGGTCACCGTTACAGGAGTAAAACTCCCCAGTTCTTTGGCGTAAGAGGCTGCCTCTTCCTTGGCCATTTCAGAAAGGGTATACAGCATCTCCCAAAATGGAGAGGATTTTCTTTCATCCAAAAGATCGGCAAAATCATAGCCAAACCGCATCCAAGCCCATTCATGAAGCCCGGTAGGGCCAATTCCAATGCGGTTAGTGCGTGCAACCTCCTTCGCGTAAAGCGCGTCCATCTTGTTGGCACGCAGCAAAAATCTTACCCCCAACCTTACCGAAGCCTCCACGCGTTGATCCCATTCCTGCTTTACAGAATACTCAGCTTGACCAGGCTCAAAACTTTCAAAATGCACAGGACACGCTAAAAGTGGCGCAAAATCGGCAATAACGCAATATCCGCCGGTAACATGTAAGGCTATTTCCCCACAAGGGTTGGTTGTAACCGGGAAAAAAGCCTTTGCCGCCCGCCGAGATAACTCCGCCAGGAGCGCCTGAGCCGGCCCAACCTGATAGCGGCTACTAGAAAAATCCTGCCCATGTTCATAAACGGGCTTTTTCCATGCCTGCCCCGTGCGATGATCTTCAAGCTTATCCCCATTTATAAAACCTGGTTCACCATTGATATAGGCACACCGGGTAGCCTCTTCAAAAATCCTTCTTGCATGCTCAGCCTGTAGGCTATTTTCTGATGAAGCCAGAGCCTGCCAGAACGCCTGATCAACCATAACAGAATGGTTTGCCGTCCAAAGACCGCCAGCCTCCTTGGCCTTGATAAAACGCAGCACTCCCTTATCCCGCCAGGATTTTGTAGCCATACGAGCAGCCCTTCTTGCCCCACCGACCTGTACTTCCACAGAAAGATAATGATCAACCAGTAAGGCTTGCTCCCACAAGTCTAGCACACCACTCGATCGATCACGCTTCCGAGCGGGGATAATGACGTGCCGATAAAGATTAAGAAGCCCCCGTAAAAGCGAGACTGGGCCAGGGGCGGGACGGTTTTGCATCCCCGCTATGGGAGAACCTGCCTTACGAATAAAAGAAAGATCAAAAAGGAGGGGAACATTTTTTTGTTGTAAAAAGGCCCGAGATTCCAACAATTCTATAACCTTGGCCCACCCTTCACGGCTATCTTCTACCCGATGCTCAATTTTTCCCTCAGGGCCTGCTTCCAATGAGGGCAACAAAATTTCAGCCATAAAGGTTTTAACGCGTTCTTCTGCCTTTTCATCAAAATTATCGGTATGGTATTCCCACCCCAAAACCCCCATCTCTTGGCCAAAATGCAGCAACTCTTCTCGACTATGAGGATAATCTGGATGGCTTGGAGAGAGATATACGAGAATATCTGGGGCATAAGCCCAATCGATGGCCATAAGGTCATCATCATAAGACCTGCCAACACCTGAACCATTCAGCAGCAAGTAAAATTTAGCAAAAGAGGCAATGGCTGTGGCACAATTGGTAAACACCTCCATATTACGGTTCTTTTGCCGATAATCTCCATGTTGAAGATGCCGCCCTGATGTTAATAGTGCTCCAGTCGCAATGGCATTCCGAAGCGCTAGCCACTCTGGGCTATATTGGGCATCCAACAAGGAAAGGTTTCCCCAGGCGACCCTATCAGCCACTTTCCCAAAGTTTTCTTCATCCTCTGGGCGAAAAACTGTCCGCCTTGCCACGGCTTCACCCATACCAGAATAGAGGGGGCGACAGGGCAAAACCCCTTTTCCGAAAGAAAGAGCTGTGTGATTCTCAACCATTGGCCTCTTATCTTGCCCCGTGTGCGTAAGGGGGCTATTTCCATACATGTCCATACCAGGCTCCTTTTTCTCTTCTCTGCGTCTTCTTATTCATCTGGTCTATTTTCTAAAGAGCAGCTTCTCAAAAGGCAGCGTTATCCTCATAGCCCATGTATCCCAAAAAGGGTTACCCTTACCCATTCCACAAGAAAGCCAAGAAGAGCGAGGAAACATTCAGGTCAGCCCTTTTGCTTTGCATATAATGTGCCGCCCTAGAATAGATGATCATATTCCAGATTACTCTCAATAATAATCAATATATTGTATAAATTATTTGATAATAATCAATATATTGAAAAAATATTTTTGGAGGAAAAATTTATACTGAGACAATGGAGGAAAATTTCCTGAGAATATCCTACCCTTTTTTAGGGTTTTTGAAGGATACTGGCCACCAGGGAAGGGGTAAGAAGTTGAGGAAGAATCTGGGGATTCCCCCGTGATGGGTAAAAAACATATAAGGGTACCCCATCTCGATGATGGTGTTTAAGAAAAGCAGAAATAGCTGGGTTCTGATGTGTCCAATCAGCAACAAGATAGTGGATGTGATTATCCTGAAAAACCCGCTTTACAGAGGCAGACTCTAACGCTACCTTCTCATTAACAATACATGTAATACACCAAGCTGCTGTTACATCTACAAAAACAGGCTGATGGGCTTGTGTAAGCCTTTCCAACAGCTGGGGGGTATAAACCTCGTGCACCAAGCCACTATCTTGGCCTCTCTTGGCTTCTTTCTGTAAAGGTTTTTCAGCCTCTGTGGGCATTCCCTGAGCTGAAGAAAGCCCAACAAGGGAGTAAGGAGGTTGGAATTTCCATAAACCCCAATAATATCCACTCCCCACGGCCAAGCATAGCCCGCCCCCCAACATTAATATCACAAAGCGTCCAACCTTGGCTTTCAGGCTCTCTTTAAACTGGAGCATGCCCCACAACCAGGCGAGAAATGCCCATATCACTCCACCTGTCAATGTTAGGGCTACTGCAGGACTTCCTCCTTGCAGGCTTACAACCCATACCAACCACACACAGGTGAACAATAAGGGAAAGGCCAACCCTTGCCGAATATACACCATCCACTTCCCAGGTTTAGGCATGATCCGTGCCAAGGCGGGCACCCACATCATCACCCAATAAGGCAAGGCTAATCCCAGCCCTAAAAAGAGGAAAACAATCCCCCCCAGCCAGGCTGGCAAAACAAAGGCGGCAGCCACTGCAACGCCCATAAAGGGGGCTGTGCAAGGCGTAGATAAAACCACAACCAAAACCCCTGTGGCAAAATCATGCCAATAGCCATGAGCAGGTATATATTTTTGCCCCAGAGCCGTCATGCCCGCGCCAATTTCAAAAAGACCCAAAAGATTTAAAGCCAACAGCAATAAAAACCAGACCATGCCAATGACAAACAGCGGAGACTGAAACTGTGTTCCCCAGCCGTTACCTAAGCCAATCGCTCGCCCACCCATCATCAAGAGGCCCAGCATGGTAAAGGTTACAACCACCCCACACACATAGACCAAAGCTTTTCTACGGGCCTTTGCAAGCCCCGAATGCCCCACTTCCAGAACGCTCAGGGTTTTTACAGCCAAAACAGGGAAGACACAGGGCATAACATTTAAGAGAAGGCCGCCCAATACAGCAAACACAAGACTATTGACTATTTTTCCCACAGCCAGCCTCTCCCCACCACGTGCTGTATTAGCAACAGTCGATGCGGTAAGGCGTCCCACCTTTGTTTCTATCCAAAGGGCACTGCTATTCTCTTTGTTATCTTTGAGAACAACCACACCTTTGGTAACAGCCTCAGGATCAACAAGCCATTTAAGAGGAAAAACAATGCGGCTATCCCCTACGACAGGGGAGGATGAAAACGATAAATCTATCGCCCCCTGCCTGGCAGGAAAAAATTGGGCAGAGTGAACGGTTTCTCTCGACAGGCCATGGCCTTTCAACACCAGATTTTTGTTTTCATCCAAAAACGCCTCAAAAGGAGAAGGTTGAGGCAAAGCCTGTCTGGCTGTAGCAAAGAGAGGTGCTTGCGCAGAGGCCTGTGCATGAGAAGCAACTGGCAACTTAAGGGTAAAAGAGGCCTCCTCAGGTACACAAATCTTCTCGCAAACGAGCCATTGAGCTTTTATGGGAATAACGACATCTCGCTGCCCAACTGAAAGGGAAGGTCCGTTTTGAGGCCCTGCCAACAAGGTGAGCGGCTGCATAAGCATCACCTGCCCTTGATAGGCAAAAGAGGTCAAAGGACCTTCAGGAATGCGCTGGGGAACAGGCCATTGAAGGCTACCCGCACGAAGGGCCATACCCCCAACCTCTGATGGAAGGGTAATGTCTGCTGCAGAACCGGCATCGCCTGGGTTAAGCCAATAAGTATGCCAGCCCTTTGCTAACTCCAACTGCAACCCCAAAGTAAAGGGTTTTCCCAGCTGAATGGGGTACGTATCCACCATAATGGCAGCACGACTATGGCGATTAACCACCCAATTGGTCTGCCCCTGCTGAGGAATATTATCGCCTTTTTCCTCTTTGTGCCCCTTCTCTTCGAGAGAGGACAGAAAAGAGGACTGAGGAGCTGCTTCGGCTACAACAAAAGAAAAAAATGTGCTCGCAATAAGTCCTATAACCAGCAGAAAAATAGAGTAATTTTTTTTCATGCACATTCCCTTTGATTTAAGGTATAACTCCCTACCATATCTCACCGCTATTTTATATTCTTCTTTCCGCTCCTATATCTCTTTCTCCACCACTCTTATCGTTACTCCACCATGCTATTATCTTTAAATTCTTTACAAACTAACCAGTAACCTTTTCATGTCACTCCATTCGCCCAACATCCCTATTGCCGAAATCTGCACACTTCCTATTGCACAAGTCCTTCCTGAGATTTTCGAGCACATGGAAAAAAGCAGTAATGGCGTGGTGATAGCCCCCCCAGGGGCAGGGAAAACAACAGCAATCCCCCTTGCCCTTCTCGACGCCACGTGGTTTGGCCGAGGCCAGAAACTGGTGATGCTAGAACCAAGGCGGCTTGCTGCGCGCACGGCTGCGTATCGTATGGCTAGCCTCCTTGGGGAAAAAGTGGGGCAGACTGTGGGCTATACGACGCGCCTAGAAAAAGTCTGCTCTCCACAAACCCGTATTGAGGTTATCACAGAAGGCATCTTAATCCACCGGCTGATGCATGACCCGACGTTGGAGGGAATTGCCGCTGTATTGTTTGATGAAGTGCATGAACGCTCCCTCGATACCGATTTTGCCCTAGCCTGCTGCTTGGATGTACAGCAGAACTTTCGCCCAGAATTACGCCTTTTAGCCATGTCAGCAACACTGGACGGGGCCGTTTTTACCAAAACCATGCAAACCCGCCTTATCGAAAGCATGGGGCAAAGCTTTCCGGTTGATATCCGCCATACGAAACACGATATTGCCCGTATTCAGGATATTCCTACCTTTGTGGCCCAAAATATTTTTGAGGTTCTCAGCCAGGAGGAAGGAAGCATTCTGGCCTTTCTGCCGGGTGCAGGAGAAATCCACCGCTGCAAAACCCTAATAGAAGAGCATCCCCTTTACAAAAGCCAGGTGGAGTGTTTACCCCTTTATGGCGCCCTTCCGCCCGAAGAACAAGACAAGATCTTTTCGCCACCCCTTGATGGAAAAAGACGTATTATTCTTGCCACTTCTATTGCAGAAACCTCTCTTACCGTACCAGGGATCCGCATTGTAATCGATAGCGGGTTTAGGCGTACCCCACAATTTTCGTCAGATTCAGGGTTAAACCAACTCAAAACTGTCAAGATCTCTCGCGCTGCAGCCCATCAACGCTCTGGCCGTGCAGGAAGAACGATACCTGGCATAGCCATCCGGCTTTGGTCAGAAGCTACCCAACGAGGGCTTGCCCCACAAGATCAGCCAGAAATTCTCAATGCTGACCTCAGCAGCCTTTACCTTAATGCTGCCCACTGGGAAAAGGTGGTGGGCACCCCGCTTACCCAATTACCACTTCTTGAGAGACCTCCCACCGGGCCAGTCGAAGCCGCACAAGCCATGCTGATTTCCCTGGGGGCTTTGGATGACCACCATCATCATATTACCTCACTCGGGCAAAAAATGAGCAAGCTTGGTACCCACCCCCGCCTAGCCGCCATGCTCCTCGCTGCGCAAACCCCTCAAGAACAGACGATTGCCATCACCATTGCAACCCTCCTAGAAGAGCGTGACCCTATACGCCCCTTCCGAACGCCTCAGGGCAGACCCGTCCAGCCTCCGCCAGCAGATATTACCCTTCGCCTTCATCTTATTGCAGGCCTTGATGACCCTGAGATTCCCCCTACGCATATCGACCGTGCCGCCTTACGGCGTATTCACCAAACAGCCCGGCAATTTGCCGCCCGTATGGCTATAAAAGCTAATAAAATGGCACTTTCCCCCTCGACTGAACTTTCTTTCCCACCCCCGATCGTTGCCAAACTGATTGCCGCTGCTTTTCCTGACCGTATTGCCCAAAAACGTACTGATGATGGCTCTTTTAAACTTTCCGGTGGAGGAAGCGCCCATATTCCTAAAACAGATCCTCTCGCCCGGGAGAAATTGCTAGCGGTTGCTGTGCTCCATCATTATAAAACCACAACCATACAAATGGCAGCCCCTTTAGATTCCAAAGCTCTACCCCCGACTTTATTGGAGAGCTGCCGAACTAGTACAGACCTCATGGTTGACCCCACAAACGGGGCTGTTTTAGGGCACCAACGCATAAGGCTTGGCAGCCTTATCCTTCAAGAACGCACAATTCCCCTTGCAGAAAGTGATATTATCCCCATTCTTTTGGAGTATACCAACCAAAACTTCCTCACCTGTTTAACCTGGAGCGAATCGACCCGCCAACTTCAAGCCAGAGCCCGTCTGGCCCGCCAGGCAGGACAAGAAGACCTTCCCGATATCTCAGACGAAACACTGAAAAATACCCTTACCAGCTGGCTGACCCCTTACCTTAGTTCTCTTCGGCGGGTCAGTGACCTCAAAACCCTTGATCTTCACGCGATTTTGCTTTCTTTTTTCAGTTATCCGCAAAAACATTGGCTAGATAGCCACCTGCCAACACATATAACCTTACAAGGGCGCACCACGGCGATAGATTATACGCAGCCCGTTCCGGTAGTGGCAGCGAAAGCCCAATTCTTTTTCGAGCTTGCCGCCCTTCCCCTTTTGGCAGAAGGGAAAATACCCCTGCAAGCCGCTCTTCTCTCGCCCGCGGGGCGTGTTCAGGCTATCACCACTGATCTTGCCAGCTTTTGGGAGAAAGGCTGGCATGATATGCGCCGCGACATGAAGGGCCGTTACCCCAAACATGACTGGCCAGAAAAACCTCATCCAACATAAGTTTGGCTCCTATAAGCCTTTTTATAATCCCATCATAGCCCATCATAGATAGGCAGGTTCGTTTTATGAGAGAGGCCAAAACGGTGTGTGACATGCAGTCATGAGTTCTAATCAAAATAACGGCTAGCTCAGAATAACAGCCTATCCAGAACAGTGGCCAGCCCAGGCCAATAGATCCATTCAAAATGAACAAGTAAGACAAAATTCACAACTAAGGTAAGGTAAAAAACAACAAAGCTTCACCATCAGTCATTTATTCTATGAGTAAACAGGCCTGATGTAAAAATAAGGGTTGGTGCAGCCATATTACCAAAAGTGATTGCCATAATATTTTTCAGGCTTCTTTTAGCCAAGCAGCAGATGACAGATTATAAGGCAGTTATCTTATGTACCGAATAAGGGAATACCACCATCCTTTACAACAATTGTGTGAAATAATGAGATATCATGGGGGTGAGAGGAGGAAAACTGTTTATCAGGAAAGTTTCTGGCTCAAGAAAAGCTTCTGGCCAGAATTTCGCAAGCTCTAGGTAACCTCTTTCAACCCAAGCGTGAAAAAATCTCTAACGTTCCCAGTGAGTGGGAGAACTTAGTGCGAGAAGAAAGAAGGTAGTGTTGTATTGCTATCCCGTTTAAGAAAAATAAAGCCATTATCGCCTAATTTCGTTGTTTATGGCCTTTTTTCAACCATAGTAACAATGGTATAAAGGCTTTTTTTCTTCCCTTTTTCCCAAAAAGGGGTCTTGCTTACGTTTGTTCCAGGCCAATAACACTCAGCTGAGTAAAATAATAAAGATTTTTATAAAATGATTACACATAACCTCTTTGGCGATTCCAGCCCGATCGCGCATAAAAACACATGTCCACCTCAAACCCATAAAATGCGCTCCTTTCCCTTTCTAGCTCAATCTTTATCATTTTCCTCTCTTCCATTCCTCGGCCTGCTATGGTTTTCTGCTGTGCCAATAGCTTCAGCTTGGGCCCAAAACCCTTCCCCCAATAGTGCACCGCCCTTGTCCTCTGCTCCTTCGTCCTCTGCCCCTTCTGAAGCTGAAAACTCAAAAAGCCAGGACAAAGGCCAGGACATTGTTATTTCCCGCCCCCTAAGCTTTGCACCTATCGTAAAAAAAGTTGCGCCCAGTGTCGTCAATATAGCTGTGACGGAAGACCTTAATAACCCCCATCAAAAACGGCATGTTCTCCCCTCGGTGAGAGGGACACCTTACGAAAAAAAATTTCGTGAACGCATGCGCAAACATAATGAAGAAACTTTGGGTGCAGGCTCGGGCTTTATTATCGACAGCACAGGCTTTATTGCCACAAATAGCCATGTCGTTGGCAATGCCGATAAAATTACCGTTTCTCTCTCTGATGGTACGTCTTTTCCTGCAAAAGTCATTGGGGTGGATATTCTTACAGATATCGCTGTTATAAAAATCACCTCTCCGCATGCTCTTCCGGCTATCACATGGGGAGACAGCCGCAAAATCCAGGTGGGAGACTGGATCATTGCTGCAGGAAACCCCTTTGGCCTTGGTTCTTCTGTTACAGCGGGCATTGTTTCTGCCCGCGGACGAGATATTGGCTCTAGCCCCTTTGACGATTTCCTGCAGCTGGATGCCCCCATTAACCCCGGAAATTCTGGTGGTCCTTCCTTTAACATAGCGGGCGAAGTTGTGGCCCTGAACACGGCTATTGTCTCACCAACCGGCAGCTCGGTCGGAGTTGGTTTTGGCATCCCTTCAGAAACGGCGCAGCCTATCGTCGATGAGCTACGCAAGAATGGCCACATTGATAGGGGCTGGCTTGGTATTACCCTTGAAAACAGTACCAACCATGATGGGGTAAGAATTATCGGGGTGGATAAAAACGGTCCAGCCCAAAAAGCTGGGCTTCAAAAAAATGATATTGTTATAAGTCTAAAAGGCGAACATGTTGAGACTGCCCGGGGGTTAATTCGTTCAATAGCAGCAATTCACCCGCAAAGCACAGTGAATATTGAAATAAAACGCAAAAACAAAACTTTTACTCTCTCATTAACTATTGGTTATCGCCCAATAGAAATAGATAATTAATTATATGTAATTTTTTTTATTTTATTTCATTTTTATTTTCTTTTATTATATCGTTCAATAGTAGGGTCTTTACCATAGCCTTAATTCCGTTTCATTTTGCACCGATCTTAAGAGGCTTTCATGCGTGTTCTTCTTGTAGAAGATGACCCAACAGTAAAAAACTTTATCGTCAAAGGGCTGCGTCAGGGTGGTCATGAAGTAGAAGAAGCTGAAAACGGCTCAGATAGCCTTGCCTTAGCCCTTGCTAAAGACTACGATATCATTATTCTCGATCGGATGTTACCCGGTGAGATTGATGGATTAAAAGTTTTACAGACTTTACGGAAAGAGGGGAATACAACACCTGTTCTCATTCTTTCTGCCCTGGGAGAGGTGGATGAAAAGGTTGCGGGTCTTCAGGCCGGGGGGGATGATTATGTTCCAAAACCTTTCTCGTTTAAAGAATTATTAGCCAGAGTTGAAGCCCTTTCCCGAAGAACTAAAAACGATGTTTTACAGCCCACCAAACTTGTTGTCTCCGACTTAGAGCTTGACCTTCTGGAAAGGACCGTTTATCGGGGCAACAAGAAAATAGGCCTACACCCCCGAGAATTCCGCCTGTTGGAATATCTCATGCGTCATGCAGGCCAAACCGTTACCCGTAGCATGTTGCTGGAAAAAATTTGGGATTACCATTTTGACCCCCAGACCAATGTTATTGATGTACATGTTTCGCGCCTTCGTCATAAAATAGACAAGCCTTTCTCCTATCCGTTAATTCATACCATTCGGCATGAAGGATATATTCTCAGGCACTTTGAAACTGATCAAGGTGAATGAAAAAACTGCTTCAACTCTCTTTTAAAAGAAAAAAGCATACACTATTCTTTTTTCGTATAACAAAGTTTTTTCAGCATTTCCCTCTTACCGCCAGTATGCAGTTTGCCCTGCTTTATGGCTTTATCTTTTCAGTCTCTTCTGCTGCTTTTGTGGTCTTTCTCTGGTGGCAAACCACCAGAGAAATTGAAAACCAGATTCATGAGCAAATCCAAAAGGATATGCAGGATCTGGTTGTACAATATAAAACCAGTAATATTACCCCCTTTCTTCAAACTCTTCATGATAGGATTCAAAATAACGTTAATAGACAGGCCATCTATTTATTAACCGATGCCGATTATCATAAGATTTCTGGTAACCTTACCCACTGGCCCAGGCAGAAATATATCTCTACCCAATGGTCTACCATCGATCTGCCAACTCCTCCCTTTTTAGCCCACCAGGCAACCGCTATTACGCTTACACTTCCCAATGACTACCATCTTCTTGTGGGGCGCAGCATTCTTATGCTGGACCTCTTCCAACGTGTTTTAAGAAATGCTCTTGCATGGATATGGCTCCTGATCATTCTTTCAACCTTTGGCGGGATTGTACTGACCAGACTTTTACTTCACTCTCTTATTAGTACAATCAGCTATCATACACGAGAGCTCGCACAAGGAGATATGAGTGCACGTATCCCGCTAGGGGATTGGGGAGGAGAGCTCGATGAAGTCTGCCTTGCCATCAATTCCATGCTCAACAGAATCTCGCTTCTCATGAAGGGCATAAAACAGGTTTCCAATTCTATTGCCCATGACCTCAAAACACCGATTGCCCGTGCACGCACCCGCCTAGAAGATGCCCTATTGAATACCAAAACCACTGAAGAATATGAACAGACCATTGAAAATGCCGTTGAAGACTTAGACAATATCACCAGAATTTTTGAGTCCATCTTGCGAATCTCTGAAATTGAATCTGGCTCACGTCGAGCCGCTTTTAAGATTTTTGATGTCAACCTCGTCATTCATAATCTTGTAAAATTCTACGATGCGGTTGCCGAAGAAAAAGGAATTACCCTTTATTTCAACCATCCCCCTATTTTAAATATTTACGGTGATACTCACCTTATCCAGCAGGCCGTAGCGAACTTGCTTGATAATGCCATCAAATTTTCAGCCCCAAACTCTGTTATTAAAATCTGGGCTAAAATTGATGAAAAACAGCCTGTGCCCCATATCTACCTTGCCATAGAAGATCAGGGCCCCGGAATGAAAGAAAGTGAGATCCACCAGGCAACAGAGCGCTTCTTTAGGGCTGAGAGCTCCCGTAACACCCCTGGGTTTGGGTTAGGGCTTTCAATGGTGGAAGCAATCGCTCATCTCCATCAGGGCACTTTCAAGCTTGAAAACAATAATGCCACACCAGGCCTAAAAGCGATCCTCATCCTTCCGCGTTATACCCACGTTAACCTTGAAGAGAAAAATAAAAACCCGTAAAATAGTGGGCTATAAACTACCACTTCCCCTTCTTGAACAAGAATTAAGCCTTCCCTTTCAAGGTATTTAAAATAATGTCCCTCTTTAAGGCCCGTACAGCCCCGTTCGCTTTTGCATCAGCTTTATTGGTGCATGTCTCGCTCTCTGCTTTTGCTGCCCCAGCAGACCACGAGCCCCCTATTCCCCCCGATGCCACCTTACTCAACATAAGCGCAACGGGTGTTGTCCGCTCTTCTGCTGATAACCTCGTAGCGATTATGACAGCTGAGGAAAGAGGAAAGAATGTCGCTTCAGTTCAAAAACAGGTGAATGCCACCATCCAAAAGGCTATTCAAATCGCAACAGATTCGCCCACTGTTCATAGTGTTGTAAAAAACTATTCTGTTTACCGATCAGATGACGATGCCCAGCGTAAAACCCCCGTATGGATTGCCAGGCAATCTCTTCATCTCTCATCCTCTTCTAATGAAGAGCTTTTGAAGCTGGTTGAACAACTTCAAAAACAGGGATTAGCCCTTTCCTCTATGGGTTGGGAGTTTTCACCTCATAAACAAGAAGAACTGGAAGCCTCAGCAGAACTAGAAGCCATAAAGTCTTTCCAAGCTCGCATAGAAAAAATTGCTCATACGTTAGGCAAAAAAATTGGCCCCATACGCACCATGAATATTGGCGAAAGAGTCAGTCCCATGCGATCTTTATCCTTAATGGCGGCCCCTTCCATGGCCCAAAGCAAATCAAATGCCCTTCCCCAAATCAGCAACGAAGAGCAAGATGTTACGGCAACCGTTTCAGGGACTGTTCTTTTAACGCCCTAAGCGTTTTTTCATCCTATTCCTTATTGCCTTATTGTTTTACAACCCCATAACCCCTACTTGATTTTCTAAAAAATTACAAATTAACGTAAGCTTTTGTAATCTTACGTTAATTTTCTCTTGATGGTTGTAACAATATTATTATTATTGAATAAGTCAATATACCTTTACCAGCATATAAGGTTGAGCATTATGCCCTTAAAAAAAAGCTGCAATCTACCGCGTAAAACTTTTTTCTATAAACAAAAAAAAGAAAACCTAACCTCTATCGACCATAAAAAAAGCAGCTCTTCTAGCCTTATTGCTCTTAAAAAAATTGGTATTTACTGGGGCTATATTAACCTTTCACTCTCCATACCCTTTGCTATGCCCAAAGCAATGGCTATTGAAAGTTCCCTCTCTCATCTTGATAACCAATGGTACACAGGTTCGCTCCTCTCGCCTTCTGGGGCAGCAACCCAGGCCGGTGGGCTCTTTTTAGAACCTTACCTGGTTTACAACCAACCTATTGGCCGTTTTAATGCCTCAGGTGAGAATACCCCTATCCACCCCCGTTACAAATCCTTAACAAATTATACCTTGGTTAAATATGCTATCACAGATAACCTTTCTGTGCAGGCTCTTCCCACAATATCCCATACATGGGTAAAGGGAGGAAGAAATGGCGGATTACAATGGAATGATCTACCTATTGAATTTCAATACCGCATTCTAGATGAGGACCACACAGAAAATTATGCCCCTTACACACGACCCTCTCTATCAACCTTTTTGGGGATTATCGCCCCCTCTGGAAATTACAACAATCTCTCTCGTTCCACTGCAGGCGTAGGCACCGGGGCATGGACCTTGCGTTTTGGCCTACAAAGCCAATCTGCCTGGCAACTGCCAGATGAACGCCCTTTGCGTTTACGGTTATGGGCAGTTGCACGTAAACCTTTAAATTCTGTTGATCTTCATGGGGTAACCAGTTACGGCACAAATGAAGGTTATCGGGGGAATGTCTACCCTGGCATGTTCGGCAATGGTGGGCTATCGCTAGAATATGGTATTGACCAAAGCTGGGTCTTAGCATTTGATGCCGAGTTTACTTGGTCTAAAGGAAACAGGCAAACCGGTGGTTATTATAACGAACCCATTACCCGTACTATTACCACAGCCTCCCATTCTTGGATTCTTGCTCCCGCCGTGGAATATAACTGGACACCGAATTATGGTATCATTGCAGGTGCGGCCATTACGGTTGATGGGCACAATACAAATCAGACTGTCCAGCCGCAAATCGCTTTTAACGCTGCCTTCTAGGGTCAGTGGGGTATATAAAATAAAAGAATGGTCTGAGTTTTTAGTATTTTTAGGAGAGTCTACCGCCAGAAATTAACCCCTCTTTTATTCCCTACCCCAAAACACAAGACGAGATCGTCTTCCTTTCTGGAGAAGAACCACAGCATTTTGACGATATTTACGGGCTAGCTTATATAACCTTCCCCTCGGAACAGCCACCATGAATAAGGGCTCTTCCTGATTATATAAGCTGCCTATTCCGTAATAGTAAACAAAACCGGCTTTCTCCAACTCTTGCTGCAAATGTGCAAACATACGGTGGTTCCACCCTTCTGGGTGTCTCTTTCCCCCTGGGTTATAAGCACTTACCATACCCCATTCCAGAAAAGACTTTCCGTGCTCAATATTTTCCATCCCCTGAGGGATACGGTTTATTCGCGTTAATACCGGACCTGCCCTATAAAGGCTTTTGGCATAAACTTTCCTTATTTCTGAGGAGGCTGGCTTAATCCCCATAAAATAGGCTCCTTAAAAAACAAATCCTATCATCCCGCTTATTATGTTCCCTCCATTTTTATGTCCCGATGGACATAAACGGAAAAAAGCAAGCCAAAGCCGAACATAACCGTTAACAAGGCTGACCCACCGTAAGAAATAAGCGGCAAGGGAACTCCTCCTACTGGGATAGCTCCCATCACCATTGAGAGATTAACCGTACAGTAAAGAAAAAAATTAACAGAAATTCCTAAACTTAATAATCGGCCAAATCTGTTCCTGCATCTTACAGCCATAAGCATTCCTCCTATCACAACTAAAAAGAAGATAGAAACAACAGCAATACCTCCAACAAACCCCCATTCTTCCGCAATCATCGTAAAGATAAAATCTGTCTGCTTTTCCGGAAGAAAGTTCAATTGCCCTTGGGTTCCCTGCATATAGCCTTTTCCCCACATACCGCCTGAACCAAGGGCAATTTTAGACTGAATGATATTATACCCAGCTCCCAAAGGATCACTTTCAGGATTAAGGAAGGTGGTAATACGGGCCTTTTGATAATCATGAAGGTGGTTATAGGCAATTTTAGCACCATACGGTACCGGTAAAGCCAATAGGATGATTAACCACCAGCGCATGCCAGCCGCAAAAAAAACCGAGGCCCCTACCAAACCAATAATCACTGCTGTACCCAAGTTAGGCTCTTTTAATACAAGCCCCACCGGCAACAGTACTAAAATGGCAGGGATGACTAAAAAGAGCGGATTACCCATCCTTTGCCATGACACGTTTCGAAACCAGCTCGCCAATACCAAGACAAGGGTAATTTTTGCCAGTTCAGAAGGCTGTATGGCAATTCCTCCTACAACTAGCCAGCGCTCAGCCCCTTTACCCACATGGCCCATCGCCAAAACGGCCACCAACAAAATCAACGAAAGCCCATATAACGGCCAAGCCAATTTTATAAGAATACGAGGATGGAGTACAGCCATACCCACCATCACAATAAAGCCTAGCACAAAACGAATCATCTGTGGCTTGGCAAAAGACTTTGCAGATCCTCCCCCTGCTGAATAAAGAGCTATATAACCAATCGCAGCAAGGGCACAGATCAATAAAACATATAACCAGTTAACTTGTAATAATTTATGAAAAAATTGAAAATTGGGCTCTGCTAGTAACAGCCTCTTTCGAAAACGTACCATAACAGATCGACTATCCATCATGGGGCTTTTTCTTTCTTGTTGTACCCTTTTTCATCTTGGTTATTCTCATCAGAATGAGCCGATGAACCCGCTTGTGCCGCATGAGGAGTCTCTTTACTTTTTCGAAACTGGTTTTCTGACTGCTTTTTAATGGATGCTGGGTCCTTGAGCAAGGTTTCTCGCATAATATCTCGCGCCATGGGGGCTGCAACCTGAGCAGCAGCATTGCCATGTTCTATTACCACAGACAAAGCATAACGCGGCGCATCATACGGGGCATAGCAAATAAATAGGGCATGAGGGCGATATTCCCATGGCAGATTCTGAGAATTAAAATGCCCACTCTCACGCAATGCCCTAGAAACACGCCTGACCTGTGCAGAACCCGTTTTACCAGCCATTTGAATGCCTGGTAAATTCAAACGCGCCTTGGGGGCTGTTCCTCTTGCCTCATTAACAACAGCATACATTCCCTGTCTAATAACATCCAGATCTTGCACGGGGAAAGGCAGTTCTGGCCAATAGTCTGGCTTTTCCTTATCGCTCACATTCCCATCTACCGCTCTGACCAAATGGGGGTCTACTGCCCGCCCTGTGGCAATACGGGCAGCATATGTCGCCAGCTGTAAAGGGGTAACATGCACAAAGCCCTGCCCAATTCCACTAACAATTGTATCTCCTCCATTCCAATGGTGGCCATGACGTTTTCGCCATTCAGGCGTTGGAATAAGCCCGACTTGCGAGTGTGGCAACTCTATTGGCAACCGTGTCGCCAACCCTAATGCTTCAGACCCCTTCTTTATATTCTCCATCCCTGTTTTACGAGCAATCTCATAAAAATAAACGTCACACGAAAATTTTAAGGCCGCCTTTAAATCTACTGAACCATGGCCATGCTTAGCCCAGCAGTGAAAACGAGTGCCCCCTACGTCAATATATCCCCGGCAGAGCACCCGATCATGAGGGTTAATACTACCTGCCTGCAAAGCTGAAAGAGCGACCGCAGGTTTAAAGGTTGATCCCGGAGGATAAACCCCGGTAACGGCCTTATTGATAAGGGGAGTTCGTGGATCCGTTGACCATTCCTGCCACTGTGCTCGGCTTACTCCACTGTCAAAAAGGCTGGGATCAAAAGATGGGTTGCTAACCATGGCGACCACTTCACCATTTCTGCAATCCATCACCACCGCACTTGCTGCCTCTTCCCCTAGGAGATTTTTGACAGACTGCTGGAGCCGCGTATCAATGGTCAGCTCTATTTCATCGCCAGGAACACCTTCATTACGGTTAAGCTCTGCCAGTATTCTTCCAACAGAGTTCACCTCCATTTCAACACTGCCGGCTTTGCCTCTTAAAAAGGGCTCTTGGGTTTCCTCTATCCCTGCCCGGCCTATGCGCATTCCTGGCAAGGCCAAGGAGGCATCCTTGGCAACATCTTTCTCACTCGGGGGGGCAACATAGCCTACAACATGCGCCAATAAGGGACCAAACGGATAATCCCGGGTGGTTCCCACATCAATCATCACCCCGGGCAAGGTCGGAGCATTGAGCTGAATTTTGGCCATTTCGTCCCAAGTAAGAAAACTTTTGAGCATAACAGGCACATAACGCCTTTTATGCTTCATTTCCTTGGCGATACGCTCCAAATTTCGATCATCCAAATAGATCAAATCAGAAAAACGCTTAAGTGTTCCCTCAAAATCGCTGGTTTCCTCTGGCATGATTAACGCACGCCAGTTGACCTTATTGGTGGCAATTTCAATGGAAGAACGGTCTACAATACGGCCACGAGGCGGAGTGAGGTAGCGGGTACTCACCTGATTTTTCTGGGCCATTTTTTTGTATTTTTCACCTTCATACATCTGAAGGTTATATAATCGATACCCCAGTGCTCCAAAGGCTGTCGTCTGCACCCCTATCAATAGCAATGCCCGACGGGTAAAAACACTTTGACCTTTTGCAAACTGAGCAGATTCCACCCCATCGTGAAAAGAGCGGTTCTTTCTGTTTTTCCCTGCCACCCGGACCGTCCCTTATCCTAAAGTAGAAGAGATATTCCCTGTAATTCTCTTATTTACCCACAAATAACAAATACTTAAAAGAGGAAAAATCCCAACGGTCAAAACATATTGAAAAACAAGGAGAAAAATGGGCAAAAACCTTAAGGTAATGAGCGAGTTAATGGCCCACTCTATAGCAACAACCACTGCAACAATACCTGTAAACAACACCCAGCTTGCCACAAAACCAAGCTGATGCAATCTGCGAGATGCAGCCCGACCAACAGCATAAATAATAAGCAAAGAGAGAATAATAACCCCAGGCTGGTCAAAATTTAACACATCCGTTATCAAACCCAACAAAAAAACCATGATTGGGGTGAGAAATGAGGAATTATTGACCGCCCAGAAAAAAACCGAAGAATAAATACAAGCTGATAGCAACTCTTTTTGCCCCGGCAACCCCCATGGGGCAGAGAGAAAAAGAATAAAGACCAAAATCACACCAAACGGGAACCATCGCTTGATGAAAATATCCAATCTTTGCCAGATGCTATAATGCAGCTCATGAACGGGCTGCCCCTCTGGTGGGTTAATCATTGCTGTTTCTCTTTGAGCTAGCGGCTATAAATTCTGTTAAAAAAACCTTTCAGGCCAATTATCCGGCTTTATGTTCTTCTTCTGGAGATAGCAGAAAAACAGATGGTTTTCCACTCCGTCCTTTCGTAGCAGGGACAATACGCCCCGGAACTTCAGGAGGTGTTATCGCCGAGAGACCATAATCAAAAATTCTCAGAATATTCAGATGCGCCAAATCCGCGTAAGGTACCACCTCGGCTACATTCGGTTGCACGTAATGCACAGACCCAATAGGAATTCCTGCAGGTAGGTTATTAATATTATTTCCTGTAACCACCCGTTCCCCCTCAACAGGGTTATGCCCGTTACTAAAATAGGTCAAACGGGGTTGAAGACTATTATTGCCCACCATAATAGCAGAGGCACGAGAGTGCTCAAGAAAAACAGGGATCCGGCTGGTGTTATCAGAAATGAGCAATACCCGGGCCGAACGTTCCCCCACTTCGGTTACACGCCCTGCCAAACCAAACCGGTCTAAAGCAATATTGCCAGACTTTATGCTGTGTCTTTCATCGACTGAAATTAGCACAGCTTGATTATAGACACCGCCCGTTTCAGTAATAACCCGTCCTGTTACAAAGGATAAGGCTTTATCAGGAATCCAGTTAAGATTTGCCTTCAAGTCTCTATTTTCAGCAGAAAGGAGCAAAGCCACATCATACCAATGTTTCAGTTCCTCATTCTCTTTTTCAAGACGGCTATAGCGTGAATGCATGCTTGTAAAAACTGCCATAGCATGAATGGAGTGATCTAATTTTTCACGCATTCCCGTAAGGACCCCATAAACAGGGGCTACATAATCCGCTGCAGCAACCCGTACATGACGAACCATCCCTGGGCTTATAACCCCAAGCAAAACAACCAAGCACCCCATTAAAAACAGCACAGGAAAGCCCAGTTTTGATAAAGCCTGCCGAGTCTGAAGTGACAAAGGAAGCACTAGCAATCGCCCTTTCTGATGATTTTTTCTCTAACCTCTCCTGAAAAACCAGGAAGATCTCTATTCCAAAACACTTAAACTTAAAGAGCCCTGAACGATAACCAATAAAACATTACAAAACAATTAGTTCATTACACTATTAATACATACTTGTAAGCACCCCTCGTAGGCGCTGCATCTCTTCTAACGCTTGCCCCGTGCCTAAGGCTACACAAGAAAGGGCATCTTCGGCAATAATAACAGGTAAGCCAGTCTCCTGCCTTAGAACTTCATCAAAATAGCGTAGTTTGGCACCCCCCCCTGTCATAACAATTCCTTTGTCAACAATATCGGCAGCCAGTTCAGGGGGCGTATTTTCAAGAGTGACCAACACAGAATCGACAATCTGGCGAACAGATTCATTCAACGCATCAGCAATATCAGACTGGGTAAGACGAATTTCCCTAGGAATGCCATGAATGAGATCCCTACCCTTTACCTCTGCAGCGGGTTCTTCCCCAGGATTATGGTTAACCCTTGCAGCAGCACCAATATCTATCTTTATCCGCTCTGCGGTGCTTTCTCCTATCAGCAGGTTATGATAACGCCTCACGTAAGAAACAATGGCCTCATCCATCTTATCTCCAGCAACCCTTAATGAGCGAGACATAACAATCCCCCCCAAGGAAATAACAGCAACTTCCGTTGTTCCCCCGCCAATATCAACCACCATACTTCCTGAGGGCTCGGTAACGGCAATACCCGCCCCAATGGCCGCGGCCATGGGCTCTTCTATCAGCTGTACATTTCGGGCACCGGCACTTTCAGCACTTTCCTGAATCGCCCTGCGCTCTACTGCTGTAGAACCAGAAGGCACGCAAATAATAATCTGGGGGCTGGCAAAAGCCCGCCGGTTATGAACTTTTCTGATAAAATATTTTATCATCTGTTCTGCAACTTCAAAGTCTGCAATAACGCCATCTCGCAAGGGGCGGATAGCAACGATATTGCCGGGAGTACGCCCCACCATGCTTTTCGCTTCTTCCCCCACTGCGAGTACTTGTCTTTTTCCTTTAACATCAACAATGGCTACAACGGAAGGCTCGTTTAAAACGATTCCCTTACCTTTCACATAAACCAAAGTATTGGCGGTACCCAAATCAATAGCCATATCAGCTGACATAAACGCTAACAGACGCGAAAACATGAGCACCCTCACCTACGAAAACAATATCATGATGTTAAAAACCCAAACCTTATTTACTCTACCCTTTGCCCAACACTTTTTCTACGGTTTTCCAAAAATATCTTGCCTGGCACATTTCTCTTCCATCTACCTTCACCAAATACTTCTAAACACGCGCCCTTGCCCGTTACCGATAAAAATTGAAGAGATAAAAACAAAATAGCGTTTAACATGTTTTCCAAAGAATAAAAGTGCCATAATCAAAAAAAACAAAAAAATAACCATTCTCTTCAATTAACTTATTCATTGCAGAAACGTTAACTCAACAAAGCGATCATAATATACATACTCTACCAGAACAAACTTTGCAGAAATTCTATACAAAATATTACTCAATTATTAAAAACAGGCCATGGATCCCTCCCTGACTGTGGCGAAAAACCTCTTGTTTTTTTCTCGTTAGACCATTAGCTGATGTATAAACAGAGGAATGTTGTTAATTTTAGGGAAATGTCTGCTTTATTTTCGACAAAAAGACTTAATGGAGCAATTTATGAAAAGAACTATTCTTTTACGTTCAATCACCCTCCTCCTCGGCAGTAGCCTCTTTCTTGCCGCGTGTGGTGATCCATACGATCCCGGTGACCGTGCCCTTAGTGGGGGTGTTATAGGAGGGGGCGCAGGTGCTGCCATTGGCGCACTCGCTGGTGGACCAGCCATTGGTGCCGTGGCAGGTGCAGCACTAGGAGCAGGAACAGGAGCCCTTACCACACCGAACAGGAGGCGCTAGGCTCGCCCTCAACACTTACCTTAAAAAAACAATATTCCGTTTCCAACAACAGCAACGTATGTTTTACTTGCTGTTGTTTTTATATTCTAGCCCACAGAATTATTAGCCCACAAAACTATGGCTTTTACCATAAACGGATGAAAAATAATGATTGACAGCTCCGCAAAGAGCTGATGCAATAACATTCCTATAGGCTACCTGTCTTAAAGCAGCTTCATCCAAACGATTAGACATAAACCCCATTTCTACCAACACAGAGGGAATATCTGCAGATTTAAGAACAACAAACCCCGCTCGACGGTGAGGATGAGATAAAAGCCCAACGCGAGACTGAAAAGCGGAAACAACGCTATTGGCCATATATTGTGAACCCCGCCTTGTCTCATCCTTCACCAGCGAGGCTAATATAGCTTGCACCTCGGGAGTAGCAGATTGAAAACGCACATTCCCATAGCGGTCTGCGTTATTTTCGGTTGCAGCCAAAGCAGCTGACTGACTATCGGAGGCACGCCCAGAAAGCGTATACACACTAGCACCCCTTACCGAATGAGTGGGTAGCGCATCTGCATGAATAGACATAAACAGAGAGGCCTTGTGCCGATGGGCCATTTCTACACGGCCATCGAGAGGAATAAACCTATCCCCACTCCGCGACATCACGACACGATATTTTCCTGTCGCTTGAAGCTGTTGCCTTAACGCCTGGGCTGCCGCAATGGCGACATGTTTTTCGTAAGTTCCTGAAAAACCAATAGCACCTGGGTCTTTCCCCCCATGGCCTGGGTCAAGCATGACCACCGGCAAGCTGGGTTGGGCATGCCGCAGAACATGGGGCGCAGAAAGCTTTCCTCCCCCCTTAGAGGACCCTTGAGAAGCCTGTGAGGGCAAAATTAGGGAATGGGCTTTGGGACTTAAGACTTTTCTCTTGCCCTTAGAGAAGGCCTTTCCCCCTTTTAATCCCACTAGAGATATTCCAGCACCTACCAACAGCTGGCGTTTGGTCAGGCTGTTGTTTTCCAAAAACTTTCTCCTTTGCGGTTATTTAGACTCTTTTAGTAGTCTAGTAGTCATTTTTCATGTTTACTCATTCGTTACCATAAGGTTGAGACCATAAGGTTGAGCTGGTTTCATTGACTCATTTCCAAGGCGAACAACCTCGTTTATAGATACGGTAACCAGCCTTACCATCACTCTCCCTCCGAATGAGCAACCCTCTGCGAGGATCATAGAGGGTTAAGACAGCATATTTATAATTCTGGTTTAAAGATGCCACGATTTTGTTCTCTTCTCGTCTGATCGTTCTTTACACTCGCGTCTATTCACCCTCAGGGGTAAGGTTAATATTCGTAAAGTTTAAACAGAATATAGTAATTTTTCTGTAAAATTTCTATTAAATGATTGACATAAACTTTCCAATGCGCTTTTGTGCTCAGTGTGGGTTTTACTCTCTGTAAAAACAAGTCGAAAACTAATAAGCTACATTTTAAGCTTGGCAAGCATGTTAACCAGTTTCTACGTTACCAGCAACGTAAGGGCTAAAGTATCTCGGGGTTTTATTTAAAACCTATCGTCATACAGGCTGTAACAATCAAGCCATGACCCTAGCGTAGATTATGTATTTTCCTTGTTTTTTAGTTTCTGTATCATTGCCTAGGCAATAAATCCTTTCTTGCAGAAACTGCCTGTATAAAACCCATAACAGAGTAATCCTGATCCTTTAGACAGGAAATGTGAGGTAGGCAGCCTTAATTATAAACCCTTATGGTTTTTACCAATAGGAGCATATCAGCCGAACCTTCCTGATTTTCCTTGTTATAAGGCCTCTTGGTTTGCATGAAATAAAGGTTTTACACCGTAGTTTTTACCTAATTCTACAAGGTGAAATTTCGGTCCGACATTAACTTGGGTAAAAATCCATGGGCACCATGGTTTTTTACCAGATCTCTGTGCCTTTTCCCACGCTAGACATGCTGGATGCAAGGTTTGCAGAATTCTTTTGGAGCAGTTATCTTAATATGACAAAAAATATGCTAATTGACGCCACACACGCTGAAGAGACGCGCGTTGTTGTTCTTAATGGGAACAAGCTGGAAGAATACGATGTTGAAACATCGTCTAAAAAGCAATTAAAAGGAAATATCTATCTGGCAAAGGTTATTCGTGTAGAGCCTAGCCTTCAGGCAGCCTTTGTTGAATATGGTGGGAATAAGCACGGCTTTCTAGCCTTTAGCGAGATCCATCCCGACTACTACCAAATTCCCGTAGCAGACCGCGAAAAACTCCTCGCCCTTCAAAATGAAGACATCAAAAACATTCAGGATCTCGACGAACTTGATGAACCTACCTCTTCTGACAATAGCCAGCCTGAAATACGTGAGTCTCTTAAGGAAGAAGACTCCCTTCTTGAGGCCACTGACCCCAATGATTATGAAACCATAGGCGGTGAAAATGATCCCGACGAAGACCGGCTCTCTTATCGCGAGACAATCCGCTTCCTTCGGAATTACAAAATTCAAGAAGTCATCCGCCGCAGGCAAATTCTTCTGGTTCAGGTTGTCAAGGAAGAGCGTGGCAATAAAGGCGCTGCCTTAACAACCTACATCTCCCTTGCGGGCCGCTATTGTGTATTAATGCCTAATTCCCTTAAAGGCGGGGGGATTTCGCGCAAGATAACCTCCCTGCCAGATCGTAAACGGTTAAGAGATATCATTTCAGAGATTGATATCCCCCAGGGAATGGCGATGATCATCCGCACGGCAGGGGCTCAGAGGTCTCGTGCTGAAATCCACAAAGACTGTGAATATCTCCTTAAGCAATGGGATGAAATCCGCGAACAGACCATGCAGTCTATCGCCCCAACCTTGATCTATGAAGAAGCAAGCCTCATTAAAAGGGCCATTCGAGATATCTATACCCGCGATATCCATAGCATCATTATTGATGGGGAGCGGGCCTGGAAAGCCGTACGGGAATTTGCCCGCCTTATTATGCCCCAAAACACCAACCGGATCCATTTGTGGAAGGATGGCAACCAGCCGCTATTTTTACATTATAAAATAGAAGACCACCTCAACGCCATGTTCGTTCCTTCGGTGCAGTTAAAATCGGGGGGGTATATTGTTATTAACCAAACCGAAGCCCTGGTGGCTATCGATGTCAACTCCGGACGCTCCATTCGAGAACGGGGCATTGAAGAAACCGCCTTGCGCACAAACCTAGAAGCTGCTGCAGAAATTGCCCACCAGCTTAAATTACGCGACCTTGCTGGCCTTATTGTCGTCGACTTTATCGATATGGAACAGCATAAACATAATATTATGGTCGAGCGACGCCTGAAAGAAGCTCTCCGCAGTGATCGAGCCCGTATACAAGTAGGCCGGATTTCCCATTTTGGCTTGCTGGAAATGTCTCGCCAGCGCCTTCGCCCCTCTGTTTCAGAATCCTCTTTCATACCCTGCCCCCATTGTAATGGCAACGGTATTATCAGAAGTGTAGGCAGCTCTGCCCTTCATGTTCTACGCTTACTGGAAGAGGAAAGCTGTAAACATCTAGGACATGAGCTTAAGGTTCATATTAATAACGATGTTGCCCTCTATATTCTTAACCACAAAAGGAATTGGCTGGACGAAATTGAAAGCCGCCATAAAGTTAAGGTTATTATTGACTTTGATAAGAATCTCTCTCCTTCAGAGGCTAAGATTGAACGTCTTAAACTCCTGCCCCGCCAAGAGAGTGCCTCAGCTCTTCCCGTGGAACAAAGCACAGCGGCCACATCTCCTGTGCGGGTGCGAGAAATTGCCATTCAAAATAACCGCACCCCTCATGAGGAGCTCACGCCCCTAGATTCTGACCCAGCTGCTGAATCTCTTTCCCCATCTCTTGCCCCAGAGGCTGAAGAGTATTCGGAAGAAGAAAATACCCATCGGCGTAGACGCAGACGCAGACGGCGTAATAACTTCCGGGGAGAAAATAATCGGAACTATTCTTCAGATTCACAAAGAGAGGCTACCAGTCCAACGTCAGAATTTGAGGAGGCGGCACTTTCCTCTACTGTTCACGAAACTGTAGTCCCCGAACAGCAACCGGCTGCTTTGCATAATAATAATGTGAAGGAACAGGCTCCTTATACACGACCACAGCGGAGAGCACCTCGGCAAAAAGAAAGGCCTCGTCAACAGCCAAGCCAGATAGTAAACGAGCCTATTCCTTCTCCACTTTACCAGGGGCCAACTCCTGCTGAACCCTTCAACAAGTTCGATATTTTTGAAGTTATGGAACAAACAGATTCTGACTATTTTGAAAATCACGGCCCCTCAAATACCTCCCCTCCCCAGGGCTTGGAGGAAGGGGGTGTTTATCGGGAAGATCAGAACGTTATTTCCGGTCAAGCTGCAGAAGTGCCAGCCTCTCCTTCCAACAGAAGACGGACAACCAGAAGGCGAAAACCAACAACACTTCCCTTATCCACTCAACAATCACCAGAGCCAGGCCAGGAAGTGACTATAGCCGCTTTTATCGAGGAAGAACCTACCCCTACCCTGGCGCCAAAGCCAAAGAATGTAAAGAAAGCTTCTTCCCCCCGGCGGAAAAAAACTTCTGATAGCGATGATCTGTCATCGGAAAATTCAGATCCTCTAGGTGAAGAAAACCAACAAGAAAAGGCTGCACCGAAGAAAACACCCACAAAAAGGCAAAGCAAAGCGACGATAACCAAAGCCAAACAGGCTTCTAAAGGTGATCTTTCTGCAAACGAGGAAGAAAGAGCCCCTGAAGAGAAAGCGCTTGAAGAAAGTCCCACACGTGCTTCCCGAAGTCGCAAAAGGACAACCACGCCTGCAACCTCCAAAACGGCTTCCTCACGGAGAAGCACAACAGCCAAAGACGTTAAAAATCCTAAAAAGCTCTCCCCTGAAAAACCCTCCACGGAATCCCAAGAAGAGCCTGCTATTAAACCCATTATTATTGAAGATCGTGCGCCAGATTCACCGAAGAAAAAAGGGTGGTGGAGCCGGTAAGTTTCTTAACCAAATTTCATTGGCTTAACGTCTCATTACATCACATTTTACCCTCTGGTACAAATAATCCTGTGCCAGAGGGTAAAAGCCATAGGGTAAAATTTTATAAAAATACTGGCTAGTCTACGTGTTTACATCGTCGCTAAATGGTTAACCCTTCGCTAGAAGAGCGGTCTCCCAATTTGTACCAGGAATAGCTATTTTTTCCTTACGCCCCTGCTCTTCATAGCAAATGACAATAAAGTTTTTTTCTTCCAAATATTCAATCTGGCGGCGAGCCCGCGCTAAAGAGGCCGTCCCGTAGATGTAAGCCACCTGTTTTTCTGTGGGAGCAGGCTGTTTTCTTATCGCTGTGCAGGCAATAAGTAAAAACACACCTTGGATATCATCCGGTAATTCTTTGGCCATAGACTGCGCCGTTAACCAGTCGGAATCTTGTAGAAAAGCAGAGTCTGTCTTTGTATTGGCGAGCACCACCAACCCTCTCAGTTCTGCAATGGAAAGACCTTGCTTCCCTAGGCCTGCAACACGCCATTTTTGGCTGAAAGCCTGATAGATTTCCGCCAGAGGCAGGCTGTCCCTTCCGACCCTTTCCGCCAATACGGCATAGACAATCTCTAGGGCTTTTTCCAGACGTTCATCCGCATTCATGGTCGGTTCGCACAAACCGGAATCTTGCTCCATCCTTTCAGCTTGCTGAATATAGGCATCTAACAGGGCAGTACTTTCAGCAACGGAAACAGGGCGTTTTTCCACTCTTTGGGGAAGCTCTGTCGCCTGCAAATCCATCAATACCAGGTTTTCTGCCTGCTCAATGCTAGGCAGGGGGGTAAACTGCATCACTTGGACTTCCCCAGACCGTGAAGCTGTTTCAACCGCTCCTATTTTTACAGGAAGGGGTTTACGAGAAATAGCAGGCCCCAGAGCAATAAAGTGGCCTCTCTCAAGATCACGAAAAGCTTCTGCTTGCCGGCGTTCCATTCCTAATAAATCAGAGGCGCGCAACATATCAATATCTAAGAAAGTCCTTCCCATCAGGAAATTAGAGGCTTCAGCAGCAACATTTTTGGCAAGTTTTGCCAACCGTTGGGTGGCAATCACCCCTGCTAGTCCTCGTTTACGGCCCCGACACATGAGGTTTGTCATCGCTGATAGTGAAGCCCTGCGCGCTTCTTCCGAGTAATCCCCACCACCGGCAGGGGCAAAAAGCTGGGCCTCATCCACCACCACCAACACCGGAAACCAATAAGAGCGAGGAGCATCAAACAAACCGCTTAAAAAAGCAGCGGCACTTCTCAATTGGCCATCTATCTCTACATTTTCCATATTGAGAATGGCTGAAACACGGTGCTGACGTACCCTCTCAGCCGCCTGATAAAGCTGGGCGAGTGTATAATCGGCCGCATCCAGGGCAAGATGGTTATATTTTCCCGCCAGGGTAGAGAAATCCCCTTCTGGATCTATTATAATCTGCTGGACATGGCTTGCCGACTGTTCCAGAAGACGGCGCAACAAATGCGATTTTCCCGAACCAGAATTGCCTTGCACCAACAGGCGTGTGGCCAGAAGCTCAACCAAATCCACAGAGACGGGAACCGTCCTCCCCTGTTCTAGGCGTGTTCCCAATTCAATATCACTTGTCATGAATATTCGATACAAACAACGGCTGCATTTTGCAAGTTACCTGGGAAAAAGATCTGTAAAACATATAACTATAAAACATCTTATTCTTGTTTTTGTTTTTTTATTTCCATATTAATAACCATTACCCTATAAATATCGGCAATAGTAAAAATCGCGTTAACACCCTTCCGCCAAGATTTCTCCCTCAGAGGTCTAAGTGTTTTTTGAAAGCAACATCATAATATCATGCAACTGACACGCTATACAGATTATGCCCTCCGGGTGCTGATGTATCTTGGGACATCAGACGACAGGCTTGCATCTATCCATGAGATAGCCATTGTCTACAACATTTCGCAAAACCATCTCATGAAAGTTGTTCATGATCTAGGAAAAAAAGGCTATGTAGAAACCTTACGGGGCAGGAATGGGGGCCTTCGCCTGGCAAAAAAACCTTCTGAAATCAATATTGGCCAGGTGATAAGGGAAACAGAAGACAATTTTCAGCTCGTCAAGTGCTCAAGCTGCATCATTATTACTAAATGTACACTCATCAGTGCATTGGATTTAGCACTGCACGCCTTTTTGGAAGTATTAGACAGATATACCCTTGCCGATATCCTTGCCGAACCAGAAGGACTTAAAAAAATCTTCTCCCATTCCATTCAAGTCACAGGGCTTAAACAACGTAAAACTCTCTCTGAAGCAAAGGCTGAAGCCTAACCTTATTCCCATTAGCCCACGCAAGCAAAAGTTATCATCTTCACCCTTTTGCTCTTTACAGTGTTAAACAGGCTTTAATAGCCTTTATACAATCTGTATACTTTATAGTCTGTATACTTATAGCAATGTGGTTTATTTTCAGCAAAATATGAATATTACCCTGAAAGGCTTTTCTATTTTCTTATGTAATGCTAATAATCCTGCCTTTCTGGATCTCCGTAAAACAGGATAACCTTTTATGCACCTCTATCGCACTCACCTCTGCGCAGATTTGCGCGCAACCCATGCTGGTGAAACTGTACGCCTTTCAGGCTGGATCCATAGCAAACGTGACCATGGTGGGCTTCTCTTTATAGATTTGCGAGATGATTCGGGGCTAACCCAAATCGTTATTCCTGCGGAATCTCCCCTGCTGGCAAACGTGGAACATCTACGAGTCGAGTCCGTGTTAACGATAACGGGCAAGGTCGTGTTAAGGGATAAAGAGACAATTAATCCACGCCTACCCACAGGGGAAATCGAAGTCCAGGCCCAAGACATCACCATACAGTCTGCTGCTGCTGTTCTTCCCTTCCAAGTTGCAGGCCAGGAGCATTACCCTGAAGAGTTACGCCTCAAATATCGGTATCTTGATTTAAGACGAGAGAAATTACATCACAATATTCTTCTTCGCTCTAAGGTGATTGCAAGCCTTAGGCACTCTATGACGGAGCAGGGTTTCGTAGAGTTCCAAACCCCTATTCTTACGGCATCTTCCCCTGAAGGAGCCCGAGATTTCCTGGTTCCTGCTCGTCTTCATCCTGGGAAATTCTACGCCCTTCCCCAAGCACCCCAGCAATTTAAACAGCTTGCCATGATTGCAGGTTTTGACCGTTATTTTCAAATTGCCCCTTGTTTTCGAGATGAGGCTTCGCGTGCCGATCGTTCCCCTGGGGAATTCTATCAGCTCGACTTTGAAATGGCCTTCGCAACCCAGGAAGATGTTTTTGCAACCCTTGAGCCCGTGCTGGAAAAAATTTTCAAAGAATATGGAAACAATCGCACGGTCAGTCCTACACCTTTTGAGCGCATTCCCTACCACACGGCTATGAAGGTTTATGGTTCTGACAAACCCGACCTTCGTAACCCTCTTAAGCTCACCAACGTCACGGAAAGTTTTGCCAATTCTGGGTTTGGCCTCTTTGCCAAAATTGCTGCTAGTGGAGGAGAAATCCGTGCTATTCCTGCTCCTGGCGCTGCAGCAAAGCCCCGTTCTTTCTTTGATAAGCTCAATAGCTGGGCCCGCGAAGAAGGAGCTGGCGGGTTAGGCTACATTACTTTTGAGGAGGATGGCCCCAAAGGCCCCATAGCCAAAAACCTTGAAGCTGACCGTGTTGAACAAATTCGCACAGTCTGTCACCTCAATACCGGAGATGCCGTCTTCTTTGTTGGTGGAAAAGGGGATGACATGGTGAAATTCTCAGGGCTGGTCAGAACCAAAATTGCCCAAGAACTTGACCTGATCGAGAAAAACGCCTTTCGCTTTTGCTGGATTGTTGATTTTCCTATGTATGAGCGTAATGAAGAAACAGGGGAAATCGATTTTTCCCATAACCCTTTTTCTATGCCTCAAGGGGGTCTCGAAGCCTTAGAAACGTTAGATCCCTTACAGGTTAAAGCCTACCAATATGATATTGTTTGTAATGGGATTGAGCTTTCCTCTGGCGCAATCCGGAACCACAAGCCTGAAATTATGGTAAAAGCTTTCGAAATTGCAGGCTACACCCAAAAGGATGTTGAAGAACGTTTTGGGGGAATGTTTCACGCTTTTTCTTATGGTGCCCCCCCTCATGGTGGAGCAGCCCCTGGGGTTGACCGCATAGTCATGCTCCTCGCCGATGAACCCAATATTCGTGAAGTCATTCTTTTCCCGCTCAACCAGCAAGGGGAAGACCTGATGATGGGAGCACCTGCCGAAGTCACACCGCAGCGCCTTAAAGAACTTTTCCTAGCCCTGGATCTCCCAAAACCCAAAACCACAAAATCATTCTAAATCCCATCAGAATCCGCTCAAAAAAGGGGGAAGTTTTTTGCCTCCTTTTTTCTTTATAAAGGCGAAATCAAGACGAATGACTCTAAACAGAAGAAAACCCTTTTCCCCTTTGGTCGTTTGAGTTTTGAAAATGGGTCTAGCTTCTCAAAGGCTTTTTTCTTCCCGCTGAAAAATAGCAGATTTAGAGTAAAGGGAGAAAATAATGGCGTGTTCTTCTTCAAGATTTACCCTTTTTAAAAGGGTAGAACTGATTACAGTCTTTTTTTATATATTTTATTCATTTTCGCAAAAAAGGCTTTTCAGATTTTCTCACCTCTTACCTGCGCTGACCACAATATTTTTTCTCCAAGCTGCTTCTTCCACCTTTGCGGATGAGCTACTCCCCCATAAGGCAGAATATACGCTGGAACTTATTTCAGTTTCTGACGGTAATATCGTTAATGCACAAGGCAAACTCTCCTATACCCTTTTTGACGCCTGTGATGCTTGGGCTTCCGAACAACAGCTGCTTTTGCTGACTTCTGTTCGTACCGGACAGTTTCACTATACTCTTTCTAACGCAACGAATTGGGAAAAAAAGGACGGTCGCTTTTTTTCCTTCATTTTTCTTCATAAACAAAATGGCCTTATCATTTCCAAGCTGGCGGGTCGTTCCACTATGGGGCCAAAAGGAGGAAAAACCGTATTCTCCTTCCCACAAGGCCTATCAATCCCTCTTCCTGCAGGCACATTATTTCCACTGGCCTATACCCACGCCCTCCTGAAAGAAAGAAATACCAAACCTGCCCCCACCCACAGGTTGCTATTTGATGGAACAACACCTTCCAGTGCCATTGAAACCTATGTTCTTTCCCTACCGGCCCGACAATCCGAGCAAGCCGTATCAACCACCCCTATTCACCACGCCGCATTCTCCAAGCCTGCCCCACAACCAGTTGATATTTCCTTCTTTCCTGCTTCACCAGCTTCCCTTATGCCAGATTATGAGACAATCATACACTACACCGCCAATGGAATTGCCAAATATATGGAAATGACTTTTGGAACTTTTCGCATGCGCGCCACCCTTACCAAACTGGAAATCGCCAAAGAAGCATCCTGCCCACAAAAAAAGCACAGCTAAGCTTGAAGAAAAAATAAAGGCCTGTGAAAAAATAAAGGCCTGTGAAAAAATAAAGACCAGCTTGTAGAAATCTCTGGACAGAGGCAAAGCTTCCATTTTACTAATGGCAAAGCGATATTCACAACGTGGTATTTTGTTTTATGAGCGAAAAAGTGCTGGACGTACAGGGACTAAGCTGCCCTTTGCCTGTTCTAAAAGCGAACAAAACATTACGCGGCATGACCGCCGGAGAAAAGTTGCGTATCCTCGCTACCGATAAGGCCAGCATTGCCGATTTTAAAGCTTTCTGCCGCGAAACCGGCCATAGTCTTATTGCCTTTAGTGAGGAAGGAGACCTATTATCTTTTACGATCCGACGCAAAAACGATACAGCTCCGGAAGATTAGGCTTAATAAAGTAAACTTGTGTTTTCATTTTAGCAAAAATATGCTTTCTACATTTTAAAAGCACGATATTCTTTTTTTATAATCAAACCTGGTATAATACTTTACCACAGTACTGAAAGTTGCGTGTTTCCTTCATGACTTCCTCCACCGAAAACCTTTCCTTTGAAGATGCTTTGAACGAGCTTGAAAAAATTGTCCGTAATCTTGAAAGTGGCCAGCTTAAATTAGAAGATGCTATACAGGCCTATGAGCGAGGCTCTGCCCTAAAACGGCTCTGTGAAGAAAAACTCAATGCTGTGGAAGCCCGGATTGAAGCAATCGTCCATAAAAATGACGGAAGTATAGCGGTTGAACCCATGGATAAAGAATAAAGATGAACAAGATTTCAACAGAAGAAACTGTTACATTAAAGCAATCTCTTACCCAGTGTGCCCATAAGCTGGAAGAAACGCTCAACACCCTTTTAGCCTCCGGTAACAGACCGGAAGAAAGACTAATTGACGCCATGCGATATGGTGTCTTAGGAGGAGGAAAGCGCCTTCGAGGATATATGGTGATGGAATCTGCCAAAATTTGCGGTGTTCGCAATATTGAGCAGGCCTTAAGAGTTGCAAGTTCCGTAGAAATGCTTCACGCTTATTCTCTTATCCATGACGATCTCCCTGCTATGGACAATGATGATCTGCGCCGTGGACAACCCTCAACCCACAAAAAATTTGATGAAGCCACCGCTATCCTGGCCGGAGACGCTTTACAAACCATGGCTTTTCAAATCCTCGCTGAGGAAGAAACCCACCCTTCAGCAGCGGTAAGGGTTGAACTTGTTAAGATGTTAGCCCTTGCCTCAGGGGCCCATGGTATGGTAGGCGGTCAGATGATTGATATGCTGGGAGAAGGAAAAAACCTCTCCCTCCCTGATATTAAAAATCTGCATTCTCTTAAAACGGGAAAGCTTATCCGGTTTGCTACTGAAGCCGGGGCCATTTTGGGAGAGACAAACAAAGATATTCGCGGCCGCTTTGTTGCCTATGGCCGTGACATCGGCATGGCCTTCCAGATTGCAGATGATATCCTGGATACAACAGCAAGCGAAGAAGAACTGGGTAAAACCGCTGGCAAAGATGCTCATGCCCGTAAATCTACTTTTGTTTCTCTCTTAGGTATAGAAGGAGCAAAACAAGAGGCACAACGTCTAGCCGCTGAAGCTGCCAAACATGTTTCAGCCTTTGGCGAACAGGCTCGCTTCTTGGTTGACCTCACACATTTTGTGGTTGAAAGACGGAATTAAGGCATGACTGACCAAACAACTTCTCCTCTGGGTTCCTCTTCTTCAGAGGCCTCAACAGAGGGAAGCACCCCTGCTTCACGCGCCAATACCATTCCCACATATGGGCGTTTTCCTTTGTTGGATGGAATAAGGTCTCCGCTGGACCTCCGTAATCTTTCCACCGCCCAACTTCAACAGCTTGCTGACGAGCTTCGTGAAGAAACGATTGATACGGTTTCTACAACAGGAGGGCATTTAGGGGCCTCGCTTGGTGTTGTCGAGCTTACCGTTGCCTTACATGCTGTATTTGACACCCCCGACGACAGACTCATATGGGATGTTGGCCATCAGGCTTATCCGCATAAAATCCTGACTGACCGCAGAGAGAGAATGCGCACCCTTCGTCAGCCTCATGGGCTTTCCGGTTTTACACGCCGTAGCGAAAGCGTATTTGATCCCTTTGGGGCAGCCCATTCTTCCACCTCTATTTCTGCAGGGTTGGGAATGGCCGTGGCCAACCATATTATCCATACCGAAAAGCCAGAACATCAGGAACGCAACGTTATCGCCGTTATTGGTGATGGATCCATCTCGGCTGGCATGGCCTATGAAGGTATGAACAACGCCGCTGTCGCTGGGCCCGGTGCAAAAAAGCTCATTGTCATCCTAAATGACAATGAGATGTCGATTTCACGGCCGGTTGGCTCTATGTCAGCGTATCTCTCCAACCTTATTTCTTCACGGCAATACCGTAATCTGCGGGAGTTTGCGGGCCGAATGGTCAAGCACCTACCTTCTGCCTTGGAAAAGAAAGCCAAACGGGCTGAGGAATATGCCCGGGGCATTTTAACGGGTGGCACCCTGTTTGAAGAGTTAGGGTTTTACTATGTTGGTCCAATTGATGGCCACAACATGGAACAGCTTGTTCCCGTTCTTCGCAATTTACGAGATGCTGATGATATAGGCCCCGTTCTCCTTCACATTATAACCGAGAAGGGCCATGGCTACCATCCGGCAGAGCAATCGGGGGACAAATACCATGCTGTCTCAAAATTTGATATTGCCACCGGTAAACAGGCTAAATCCCCACCTGGCCCACCGAGTTATACCTCTGTTTTCAGTAATGAGCTCAATCGGATTGCCGCTATTGAAAAAAATATTGTGGCCATTACTGCTGCAATGCCATCGGGAACAGGGTTGGATAATTTTGCCAAGGCTTACCCAGACAGGTTTTTTGATGTTGGCATCGCCGAGCAGCATGCCGTAACCTTTGCTGCCGGTATGGCAACCGAGGGTTTACGCCCATTCTGTGCCATCTACTCCACGTTTCTTCAGCGGGCTTATGATCAGGTGATCCACGATGTTGTTCTCCAGGGGCTTCCTGTCCGTTTCGCTATAGATCGAGCTGGGCTTGTAGGGGCTGATGGTGCCACCCATGCTGGTGCCTTTGATGTTGCCTATCTGGGTATCCTTCCAGGAATGACTATTATGGCCCCCAGTGATGAAGTAGAGCTTGTGCATATGACAGCAACAGCCTGCTATTTTGATGAAGGACCTATTGCTTTTCGCTACCCTCGTGGTGCTGGTCTTGGGCTTCCCTTACCCACTTCTGGTGAAATCCTTCCTATTGGCAAAGGGCGGATCATTCAGGAACTTGGCCAACAGCATGGCTCTGAAAAAGGGGGCATTGCCCTTCTCTCCTTGGGGACACGCTTGCATGAGGTTAAAAAGGCTGCTGCTCTTCTGGCAGAAAAGGGATATCCCCCCACTGTGGTGGATGCGCGCTTTGCTAAACCCCTAGATACTCATCTTATTGAACAACTTGCCCGTAATCATAAGGTTTTAGTCACCATAGAAGAAGGAAGTATTGGGGGCTTTGGGTCTTTTGTTATGCAACATCTAGCCATGAAAGGCCTCCTTGATAAGATAAGGTTTAGACCTATGACACTGCCTGATATCTTTATCGATCATAATACCCAATATGCACAATATGAAGAAGCCGGCCTAAACGCCCAGCATATTACTTCAACAGCGCTTTCAGCCCTACAGGGCTAGACCATATACCCCTCAATTCAAAAGCTTCTTCTATTACATAGCGGTTTTCTTCTCACTATGGCTGTTTTAAAAGGTTACTCTTCATGGCCAAAAAACGCCTTGACCAAATGCTGGTTGATTTGGGCCTGGTGGAAAGCCGCACAAAAGCCCAAGCCTTAATTCTGGCGGGCAAGGTTTTCTCTAATGAAAAGCGGTTAGATAAAGCAGGATTTATGGTTTCTGAGGGCGTTCCCCTTACCGTACGGGGGCAAGAACACCCATGGGTATCACGGGGGGGTATTAAGCTTGAGCATGCCATAAACCATTTTGCACTCAATGCTATGGGCAAAATCTGCTTAGATATCGGAGCCTCCACAGGAGGATTTACGGATGTTCTCCTGCATCATGGAGCCAAAAAAATATTTGCGGTCGATGTTGGACATGGCCAGCTCGCCTGGAAAATCCGTAATCATCCAGCCGTAACAGTTTTGGAAAAATGCAATGCAAGGTATCTGGATCCCACCATCATTCCTGACTCGATCGACTGCCTGGTCTGCGATGCCAGCTTTATAGGCCTGCGTACTATCCTGCCCGCAGGCTTGGCCTTGTGTAGAAACAAGGCCTGGGCCGTTGCCCTTATTAAGCCACAGTTTGAAGTAGGCAAAGACAGGGTTGGCCCTAAAGGTGTCGTGAAGGATCCCATCCTGCATGAGGAAGTTTGTGCAACCATTCACAACTGGTGGGCGACCCTACCTGGATGGCACATAATGGGTATTGAGCCCAGCCCCATTACGGGCCCTGAAGGCAACAGGGAATTTCTCATTGCCGCCCATCTAAACAGACCATAGAGTCTAGACAAGCCATAGACAAGAGAACACCATATTCAAAGGCTCCTCATCTTCTCATGCAAGTTTATTCTTTGTTAATTCTCTATGGGGAAGATGGTGATTTGGAGGCCCTTCTGACCGCTACAGCTTCTACCGTAACCAGCCATGCAGGATTAAACATTTTCTTTATTTCCACAACACTTCCTGTGGGGATATTAGGCTGACCTTTTGTGGCAAAAAACTGATGATATGCAGCCATAAATCCATTATAGTCAACCGTGTCGCTCTGTTTGGGATCCGCTGCCAAATAAGCACGAATTTGTATCACATCTGCCATGCTTAAATTCATCTTTCCCAGTATATCCTGTAGCTTCTCAAACACGTTTCTAGCCTGGGCTTCCGTATTCCCATAGGCTTCTTGTGTCGCGGAGTTGACATCCTTATTAATAATATCAGGTGTAATAGAACTCAGATACACAAAGCCCGAATCTGCCGGCACTTCTACAGAAACCGCAAATGGATATTGTTGATTGGTATCGACATTCCTGGTTATGGAGGACGGCTCTGCTGCCAAGGCTGTTTGGATACAAAAGGCTGCTAACAGAATTGATCGCATGCCATGCCGAATAATCTTTTTCATACTGTCCCTAGCCACTTATCTTCTTTGTTCATTGTAATAACTCTCTCCCAACCTTAGAAATGAAACCCTTAGTTACCGTTACAATTTTTCAAAAATGCCACTTCTGCTATAGCCACTCGTCCTTTGGTTCCAAAAAGTGATTGTTCGCTTTTAAAAATATAAACCAAGCGCTGCTTTTATTTAACAATAAGCTGTTAACTATTATAAATTATATATGACTGAAAATAAAAAAAATCTTCCTTTTCCTCAACAGTAAAATTCTTTATGACCGACCGAGCCCTTATGCCAAATACGACCATCCAAGCATGACCATCAAAGAATAATGTTTTAATGAATCAGCCCCCCAGCTTTCCGCTCTTTCTTCAACCCACACTTAAAACAAACCGCTTCCAGTTGATGCCCTTTCGTGAAGAGGACAGCAAAAACCTTCATCATTTGATTAATGACTGGAGTGTGGTTCGCACCTTAAGTGACCTGCCTTTTCCCTATCCACAAACGATGGTTGAAGACTGGATCAAAATGGCTACCACACACCCCCAGAAAGGTTTAGGGTATTACTTTGCCATTATGAATAAGGCCCCCTCCTCTCTCCTTGAAAACAAGCCCCTCAATAGGCTTATGGGCTGCGTGGCCATAACTTTGGAAAAAAACAAAACCCAGGCTAAAATAGGCTATTGGGTGGGAAAGAAATTCTGGAACCAAGGGATTGCCTCTGAATGTGTGACCCGCGTGATTGAATGGGCTTTTGCCCAATTGCCCATCAAAACTTTAAAAGCCCTCGTGATTGAGGACAATATAGCCTCGATAAGAATCCTTCAAAAAAATGGGTTTCAGCAAACCGGAAAAACAACAGAAAAATTTATGGCTTACGGCAAGGATTATCCCGTAATCGTGTTTGAAGCAACCCGAGAAAGCTTTTTCATAAGCCGTCAGACTCCTTTCACCCCCCCGTCTCCAAACTCACTGGATAAGATCCACATGTCTTCTTTTGCTTCTCACCCCAAACCGCTCCTAACCGTATCAGCAGGGATTTTGGTCGATATCCACAACAAGATACTCCTCGCCAAAAGGCCAGAAGGTAAACCCATGGCAGGCTTATGGGAATTCCCGGGTGGAAAAATGGAAAAAAATGAAACACCCGAAATGACTTTAATCCGTGAATTTAAAGAAGAGCTGGACATTGATCTCTCCACAACCTGCCTAGCCCCCTTTACTTTCGTTTCTCAAGCTTATGCAGGTTTTCATCTTGTTATGTCTCTCTTTCTCTGTCGACACTGGAAGGGAACACCTACCCCTAAAGAAGGGCAGACCATTCAATGGTGCTTGGCTTCGGAGCTTAAAAACTACCCTATGCCTGAGGCAGATAAACCCTTAATTCCATTACTCTGTGACCTTCTCTAAAATAGGCCTTTCCTTTAAAACCACCTTTTTACTCCTTTCTTCATTCTATTAGAAACCCTCTCTTGTTTGTGCCCTCGCCTCCTCAAACAGAAAGAAGAAATTTGTTATTCATTCCGACATGGCAGGCATGATAACAACGCAAAGCCCGCTTATGCTGCCATGCGCTTACTTTTTGTTCTGTCTTCTATTTTGCCACGCACCTTTATTATCATCCCCAAACGCGCTAAATTATCCCCGTGAAGGAGATAAGGAATGAACCCAACAGCCTGTATTCTTATTATTGGTAACGAGATTCTCTCGGGCCGAACTCAGGATGCCAATATCCAGTTTCTTGCCCAAAATTTAGGAAAACTGGGAATAAACCTTCAAGAAATCCGCGTTATTCCCGATCAAGAAGCTCTTATTGTCCATACGGTCAATGAAACCCGTAAAAAATTTTCCCACGTCATTACTACCGGTGGAATCGGCCCTACCCACGATGATATTACAGCCCCAAGCATTGCCAAAGCTTTTGGTGTTCCTTGGGAAATCCATGAGGAATCTTTCAAAATTCTGGAAGCCCATTTCCGACCAGGAGAATTTAATACCCCCCGCCAGCGTATGGCTACCCTTCCACGAGGGGCTATTCCAATCCGTAATCCTATTTCAGCAGCCCCTGGCTTTAGTATGGATAATGTGCATGTCCTTGCTGGAGTCCCCGAAATTATGAGGGCCATGTTTTTGGAACTTGCCCCCCATCTGAGCAAAGGAGCACCCATTGTTTCTCGTACATGGTATGCGTTTGGCATGTCTGAGGGGCAAATCGCTGAAAAACTAGAAGAAATCCAGTCTGCTTTTCCTACACTTGATATCGGCTCCTATCCTTTCAAACTGCAAGACCAGCGCAAGGGCGTAGCCCTTGTTGTAAAGGGCCATAACGAAAACCAGGTCAAAAACGCAGCCGAGCAAATCTGCCAGCTTATTGCTGATTTTGGCCTGACCCCTCATGAAGGAGAACCTACCGCAAAGGAAGCTTCTAAAATATAACTCTTAACCCTGTAGGGCTTTTCACAAAACCTACGATAACTTTACCACTGACTCCCTATGAACCACTGACTGCCTATGAAATGATCTCTCTACTCATAGCCAGAAATTTTTCCCGACGTCTAGCGCGCAAAATAGCGGGCTCCACTTTAGTCAGCGCGGCTAATTCAATGGAAATTTTTTCTCCCACACGCTTAATCGTCTCCTGGGGGTTTCGTTGAGCGCCGCCTGTTGGTTCCGGCACAATACGATCAATTAACTTCAAATTCAGCAAGTCCTGAGCTGTAAGACGTAAGGCCCCGGCAGCCACTACAGCTTGCTTGGGGTCTCGCCATAAAATAGAAGCACAAGCCTCAGGAGAGATCACAGAATAAATGGCATGCTCAAGCATTAAAATCTGATCAGCCGCTCCAAGAGCAATGGCACCACCCGATCCCCCCTCACCAATAATGGTGGCCACCACCGGTGTAGGAACACTCAGGGTTGCCTCAATAGACCGAGCAATCGCTTCAGCTTGCCCCCTTTCTTCAGCATCAATACCGGGCCAAGCTCCCGCAGTATCAATAAAAGCCAGCACAGGAAGACCAAAACGCCCTGCTAGATCTAGCAAGCGCTGATGTTTTCTATAACCTTCTGGTTTGGCCATTCCGAAATTGTGGGTTAAGCGCGTTTGCAGGTCAGAGCCGCGCTCAATCCCTACGATCATCACAGACATACCCTCAAAACGGCCTAACCCCCCAACAATGGCACTATCTTCAGCAAAATGCCTATCACCTGCCAGGGGAACATATTCCGTTATCAGGCCCGATATATAATCCAGGGCATGCGGGCGCTGCTCGTGACGGGCGACAAGGACTTTCTGCCAGGCGCTAAGTCTTGCATAAAGGGCTGCCAGCTGTTTATCGGCCTTATCCTTCAAGCGGCTAATCTCTTCGGCAATATTGGCCCCTTCCGGATCTGACATTTGCCGCAACTCGTCAATCTTGCTTTCAAGTTCAGCGATAGGTTTTTCAAAATCCAGAAACTGTTGCATATATAATTTCCAACCCTTGGCGATCAACACTTAATATTTTATCTTATTCTCATTCCTGCCTTTTACACCAGACCATCCCCATCGTTAAGACTCTATCAGTTTAGGAATGATCCGTTCTTTTCCGTGTTTTATTAGATAGTGGATGAAATGTTCTAACCGTTGTACTTAAACGCTCAGCAAGAATATGGGTATAAATCTGTGTTGTAGAAATATCTGCATGACCCAGTATCATTTGTAAAGAGCGTATATCGGCCCCACGGGCTAACATATGGCTTGCAAAAGAATGCCTCAAAACGTGGGGAGAAAGCCTTTGTGGTGCAATTCCAGCTCTTAGTGCCACATCATGTAATATGCTATCAAATGCCTGGCGGGTTAAAGGCCGTTTTGGATTACGACCCGGAAATAACCACCGGCTCTTCAAGGGGCGATCCTGTTCGATAAGCGCAAGAGCGACCTGACAGGCAACAGGAGAAAGCAAAACAATACGCTCCTTATTGCCTTTTCCCCGGATAAAAAGCGTAGAAGTTCCCTCGGTTATGGCATTACGCTCAAGAGTGAGCAGTTCAGAAATACGAACCCCCGTGGAATATAAAATTTCTAGGGCAGCCTGTGCCATTAAAAACCGACGCGTCTCGTAAGGGGGCCCACATGCCGAGAGAAGGCGTTGAATTTCGTTTTCTGAAAGAAATTTTGGTAAGCTGGTGGGAAGTCTTGGCGCATCCAGCTGAAATGTCGGATCATCCTTCCGCAAGCCATCTTTTAAGAGAAACAAGAAATATTGCTTAAGAGAAGACTGTTTGCGGGCCAAGGTTCGGGCTGAATACCCCAAGGCCGACACTGTCTGTACATACTCTTGTATAAGGGGTGCTGAAACCGACACGGATGTCGTTTTTTGGGTATGAAGAAAGGCAAAGAAATCCTCAAGATCTGATCGGTAGGCAGAAACAGTATTAGGCAAGGCCCCCCGCTCTGCTACAATCATCTCCAAAAAAGCCTCTCCATAATTTCTTTCGACCATGAACACTCTATTACTGTCTGTACATACTCATGTATAAGGGATGCTGAAATCGACATCGATATCGTTTTTGGGTATGAAGAAAGGTATGGGCTACTTCCAGCACTTGATGACATTATGGATATTCTATTATCCCACAACCAAAAAGCCCCTTTAAAAACCTACCCAATTGAAAGCGGCAAAACCACACTATCTTCCCTTTACCTATCGGGAAAATTTGTTCTCCGCACTTCCTCGCTGCCCATAAGGAGATATATGCCATGACATACCGCTTTCCCAATAAAAGCCCCATTTACAAATTCTCTATGCCAAACCCTTCTTAATGTTTCTGGCCTACGCCCAGAGTTTGTTCCCCACCTTGAGGGGCCTGCCCATTTTTCTCAACCACGGGAGGTTGGGCAGCTGGCGGCATCTGCTGTACAGGGGCCGAAACAGAGGGATGAGCAGGTAAAGAAGCAGGGACCTGCTGATTGGGCATAGCAGAAACATTTTGTGTGCTTTGCTGAATCAGCTGGGCCGCTGTATTATCCTGTTTATTTTTTACAAACTGGCTCAGGGGAATATCCTTATGTAAGACCCCTGGAATAACCTCTACTCTCGTTGTCCCTAAAAACACAAAAACAGCCACTATAAAAACAACAACCAACCCGCCAATAACGATAAGAATCCGGCGCATATCTTTATAAATCTTCCCCAATTATATCATTAACGCCATTCTGTTCTATAGAGCAGTGAGTGGAACAAAATTTGTATTTCAAAACCCCAAAAAGCGGAATGGCGAAAAATTACTTCCAATATGTTCTTTAGGTAGCCTAATATATTTCCCTATGTTAGAAAACACCATGAATGAAGAATTTGCCTCTTTCCCCCAAGATTTTATGAAAAAACCTATAGTTATCGTGGGTTTGATGGGGGCTGGGAAAACCACAATCGGGCGTAAGCTTGCTTGTCGCCTTGGCCTTCCTTTTGTGGATAGCGACCAAGCCATTGAAGCCAAATCTGGTCTTGATATCATCGAATTCTTTGAAAAATATGGCGAAACCACCTTTCGAGAAACAGAGAGCCGAACCATACACGAAATCCTGAACGGCGAGCCCCTCGTGCTGGCTACCGGAGGGGGCGCTTTTATGAACCCCGCTACCCGACAAAAAATCAAGGACTCTGCCTCTTCCATATGGCTACGCTGTGAACTTTCAACTCTTCTTTGCCGTGTCAGAAGGCGTACCCATCGCCCCCTGCTCAATGGACAATCGCACCGGAAAATTCTCAAACAGCTTATTTCTGAGCGCTATCCCATTTATGCCCAGGCCGATATTACCATTCAGAGTGGCGAGCAAAGTGTAAAACGCATTACTGATATCATTTTAGAAAAACTGGCCGAGTATTCTACCATTCAATCCACACTTTCCCCCTAGATTCTGGCATAATCTTACTGGCATAGTCTTTTCGGCAAGATTTTTGGTGCCTACTCCTTCATCCCGAAATTGTTTGTCCTGAACTTGAAAGAAAGCCCCATCTTCAAAAAAACTCACTGACAATAAACACTGCAAGGTTAAACCATATGTACCATACCCTTACTGTTAAGCTTTCAGCCCATGAATATCCCATTCTCATCGGGCAAAACCTGCTTGAACAGGCTGCCAACCTTCTTCCAGAATCTATTCTGGGTAAAAAAGTTTTTATTGTCTCAGATGAAAATGTGGCACACCATCATCTTCCACTCCTCGAAAACTCTTTAAAAAACAAAGGAGTAGACTATGAAGTGTTTCGTATTCCTCCAGGAGAACACTCCAAGTCCTTTTCCCGCTACGAATCTCTCACAACGGCTATTTTAGAAAAAGGTGTGGAAAGACGTACCGCTCTAATCGCCTTGGGAGGTGGTGTAGTAGGCGACCTGGCTGGTTTTTGTGCTGCTACCCTTATGAGAGGAATTCCTTTTATCCAGATTCCTACCACGTTGTTATCTCAGGTTGATTCCTCTGTTGGCGGAAAAACCGGAATTAACACAGTGGTTGGGAAAAACCTGATCGGTGCTTTTTATCAGCCAAAAGCTGTTATTGCCGATACAAGCACCCTTAAAACCCTTCCCCTACGGGAGCTTAAAGCCGGCTATGCAGAAATTGTCAAAGCCGGACTTATCGGCGATTCCACATTATTCGAATGGTGTGAAAACCACGGGCTGGCCTTATTGGAGGGTGACGAAAAGAAACAAGCCGAAGCAATAGAAAAAGCTTGTTCCTTCAAAGTAAAGATTGTCCAAAACGATGAGCGTGAAGAAAAAAGCCAAAATGGCAGAGCACTTCTTAACCTAGGCCACACCTTTGGCCATGCCCTGGAAGCAGAAATGGGGTATAATGGGCAGCTTCTCCATGGTGAGGCGGTAGCCATCGGCACAGTTATGGCTTTTGAGCTTTCTGTACTGAAAGGGTTTTGCCCACCGGAGGACCTGGCACGAGTTAAAGCCCACTTTGCACTTACCGGCCTTCCTACAAGCCTAAAAGCCATTCCTGCCCACCTATCAGCAGACAAGCTCCTCAAGCACATGCAGCACGATAAAAAAATGCAAGAGGGGCGAATCTCTTTTGTTCTGGTGAAAGGAATCGGAAAAGCCTTTACTTGCCGCACGACAACCCCTGAAGAAGTGCTAAAAATATTAACCAATTATTGATAATTTCTACGGTAGGAGAGATTTTTGTAGCTTATTTACTACACCCTCAAAACTTAATCTCTCCAATCAGGGCATTTTTTCCTTTTACGCAAAAAAACAGCTTGTGTGGGCTCGATTTTATAAAGTAAACCATACATATTAATTAGAGACTTATGGTGCATAGACAGCAATAGATTGTGTTTTTTATGTAACAGGGTTTAAAAGTAATGCTTTAAGATTACTTTCCCCCCTCTTCATTTGAAACCGAAAACTCTATAAAAGCTTTTAGGCATCATATGAGCTTTAAACCGCCTAATGGTAGGCGGGTTGTTCGCTCAAATTCAAGATCAAAAAGGACGAAACAATGCGTCTACGTACAGCGCTTCTCACAACAACGCTTATGGCAGCTGCCCCTGCTGCTGCCATGGCAAGCACAGTAACCGGCCCTTATGTTAGTGTAAATGGTGGGTATAACCTCGTTCAGAGCACCCATGCTACATTCTCACCTTCAACTTATGCAGAAGGGATTAACTCCAGTGCTGGTTCTAAATCCCGTTACCGTCATGGAACAGGCTTTACAGGCTTTGGTTCTTTCGGTTGGGGTTTTGGCAATGGTTTGCGTGTAGAGGTAGAGGGTGTTTATAACTACTCTAACATTACACACCGTACAGGTACAGCAGCTCCCGGCCATACCCGTGGTCACGATCAGGGTTATGGTGGGTTTGTAAATGCACTGTATGACATTGACCTTCGTGAATTTGGGATTGATATTCCAGTAACACCATTTGTTGGTATCGGTGTTGGTGCCATGGTGCAGCATTTCGCTCCTATCACAACCACGTTTGCTAATGGTGGTACCAACCGTATCGGTGGCACTAACGGCAATTTTGCTTATCAAGGTATCATCGGTGCTTCTTATGACATTCCAGATGTTCCAGGTTTAGCTGTAACAACTGAATATCGCATGATGGGTCAGCTTGACGATCAGCAGGCTTTTGCTTCTACCTCTTACGGTATTGGTGGAGTCGGTGGTTTGGCCAAAGGGAATGTTAATGTAGACCATCGCTTCAATCACCAGTTCATTCTGGGTCTGCGTTATGCCTTCGATACAGCTCCTCCTCCTCCTCCTCCTGTTGCTCCAGCTGTTGTCCCACAGATGCAGGCTGCTCGCACATATCTCGTATTCTTTGACTGGGATCGTTCTAACCTTACACCTCGTGCACGCCAAATTGTTGCACAGGCTGCACAGGCTTCTACACATGTTACAACAACCCGTATCGAAGTTAATGGTTATACCGATAACTCTGCAGCGCACCCTGGGCCACGTGGTCAGCGTTACAACATGGGCCTTTCTATCCGCCGTGCCCAAAGCGTAAAAGCTGAACTGATCCGTAATGGTGTTCCTGCTTCTGCTATCGATATCCATGGTTATGGTGAATCTCATCCTCTGGTTCCAACAGGTCCTAATACCCGTGAACCTCAGAACCGTCGCGTAGAAATTATCCTTCACTAATTCTGTGACAAGATAATTATCAACAAAAACCCCCTTCTCTCTTGAGAGGGGGGTTTTGTTTATGGTAGATTACTCTCATTATAATTTTTCGATCCCAAATTTTTATGCTCTTGTTTTAGTTTCTTTTAATCATTCAATCCCAATATTGCCTCAAAATCCCTACAAACAAAAGCTTTCCTCTTTTTAGAAGAATCTCCATGCTTTATAAAAACTTAAAACCATTACTTAATAGACATAAAAATTTTCTGAAATTTGCCTCTATAGGAAGCCTTGGTTTTCTTTGCGATACAGCTTCTGTCTATGCACTCAAAGGTTTACTAGGGCTCTATCCTGCAACTTTTCTGGCCTATTTTATTGCAGCTACTGCCACTTGGTATTTCAACCGTTGCTGGACATATAGTCATATTATCCACAAGCACAGCATAATTGTTCAATGGTTTCGTTTTTTAGTGGCTAATTCGGTGGGGCTGGCCTTAAACAGAACAACTGTTGTATTGCTCTATTCGCTTAGTTTTTTTCATACTTACCCTGTTGTGGCATTAGCTTTTGGCTCTGTTGCAGGGTTATTTGCGAATTTTAATTTTTCCTCCAAGCTTGTGTTTCAATCCCACGAAAAGGCTTCTTCTCCTTCTTCTGAGATCAATGCTATTCCTACAAATACGCCTTCTGACCCCTTTCTTTAATCAGCTTCCCTCCTGCTCTCTGATGGGACTTTTCTCTTTTTATGAAACATATATATAGTGCATTTATTCAATATATTCATAAAAAGACTGGGCTGATTTTATCATCATACTTCCCGAAAATTATGTTATAGGTTAAAAGACATCAACCTAAATTATTAACACCATTTTCTCTCTCAGGGTCTTGTCACTTCATGTTCACAACAAATGATATTCGTGCTGCTTTTCTGAATTTTTTCTCTCAGCACGACCATCAAGTCGTTCCATCGTCATCCCTGGTTCCAAGTAATGACCCTACACTGCTTTTTACAAATGCTGGTATGGTACAGTTCAAAAACGTTTTTACCGGACAGGAAAAACGGCCCTATAAGCGCGCAACCACAGCCCAAAAGGTTGTTCGTGCAGGGGGAAAGCATAATGATTTAGATAATGTAGGCTATACAGCACGCCATCATACATTTTTTGAAATGCTAGGAAATTTCTCCTTTGGTGACTACTTTAAGGAAGGCGCCATTGAATATGCCTGGAAGCTGATTACCCAGACCTTTTCCCTGCCCAAGGATAGGCTTCTGATAACTGTTTATTCTGAAGATCAGGAAGCTGCCCAATTATGGAAAAAAATAACAGGCTTCCCCGACAGTCGCATCATCCCTATAGCCACGGCTGACAATTTTTGGCGGATGGGAGATACCGGCCCTTGTGGCCCATGTTCCGAAATTTTTTATGATCATGGCCCCGATGTTCCCGGTGGTCCGCCTGGTTCTACAGATGAGGATGGTGATAGGTTTGTTGAAATCTGGAACCTGGTCTTCATGCAGTTTTTTGAAGATCCCCCTGGCAGCCGTAACCCCCTCCCGCGCCCTTCTATTGATACAGGACTCGGCCTTGAGCGTTTTGCTGCCATTATGCAGGGTAAACGCGATAACTACGATATTGATACGCTCCGCAATCTTATTCTGGCCAGCGCGGATGTTACCCATCATAGCGCAGATGGCCAGTTTAAGGTCAGCCACCGTGTTATAGCTGACCATTTACGTTCTACTGCTTTTTTGATTGCCGATGGCGTTCTTCCTTCAAAGGAAGGGCGGGGATATGTCCTTCGTCGTATCATGCGGCGGGCTATGCGCCACCTTCATATGATGGGTGTGAAAGATCCTACTTTTTATAAGTTGGTTCCTGCCCTTATCAAAGAAATGGGAATGGCTTACCCAGAACTTATCCGAGCAGAGCCCTTAATTATCCAAACCATGAAAGGTGAGGAAGAGCGCTTTACTGCAATGCTTGAACGGGGGATGAGCCTCCTTTCTGAAGAGGTAGAAAAACTTCCTCAAGGGGCAGCTCTTCCTGGAGATATTGCTTTTAAACTCTATGATACATATGGTTTTCCCTTAGACCTTACAGCTGATGCCCTGCGTGAACGCGGCCATAATGTGGATGTAGCAGGCTTTGAGGCGCAGATGCAGGATCAGCGCCAAAGAGCCCGTGCCGCCTGGGCGGGTTCTGGCGATACAGCAACAGAATCTGTTTGGTTTGAACCCAAGGAAAAATTTGGAGCAACCGAATTTTTAGGCTACCATACCCAACAGGGCGATGCTGAAATACAGGCCATTGTCGTTGATAACCAACTGACAGATAAGGCTTCTATTGGCCAACATGTTGCTATTCTTTTAAACCAAACCCCATTTTACGGTGAAAGTGGCGGCCAAGTTGGAGATAGTGGTTTTCTAACAGCGCCAGGGGTCCGTATTTCCGTTAATAATACTTTAAAGAAGCTTGGCAACCTGATTGTTCACATCGGCTATATAGAAGAAGGAACCATTACCGTTGGAACACCCCTTCATGCTGAGGTTGATGAAGCCCGGCATAAAGCCATACGTGCCCATCATTCTTCTACCCACCTTCTGCATGAAGCCCTACGGCAACATTTAGGAACCCATGTCACCCAAAAGGGAAGCCTTAATACAGAAAGCCGCCTGCGATTTGATATTAGCCACCCCAACCCCATCAGCCCAGAAGAGCTACGCCTTATTGAAGATATGGTCAATGAACGAATTCGGGAAAATACTGAGGTGGTCACGCGTATTATGACACCAGATCAAGCCATAGCTGAGGGGGCAATGGCCTTGTTTGGCGAAAAATACGGTGATGAGGTCAGGGTGGTTTCCATGGGTGGAGCCCCGGAACAGAGTAACCGCTTGGCATGGTCAATTGAGTTATGTGGGGGAACTCATGTAAAACGCACAGGCGACATTGGCCATTTCCGTATCCTCAGTGAAAGCGGGGTGTCTGCAGGTGTTCGCCGTATTGAGGCCGTTTCAGGCCTAGCAGCAGAAAAATATGCCCAAGAGATTGAAAACCATCTCGCTGGTCTTTCGGCCATTTTAAAAACCCCCCTCCATGACATGCCCCAACGGCTCGAAACCCTTCTTAAGGAAAGTCGTGAGAAAGATCGCAAGATCGCAGCCTTACAAAAAGAACTCGCATTAGGCGGCTCAGGACAAGAACAGGCAGCCAACCAAGAGATAGAGCAGATTAACTCTGTGGCCTTTCTAGTCAAAAACCTTGGAGATATCCCGCCCAAAGAGCTCAAATCCATGGCAGATACCTTCCGAAAGAAAGCCCATTCGGGAATCATCGCCCTTACCTCCACAAGTGGAAATAAAGTAAGCATTGTGGTTTCTGTTAGCCCAGATCTTATAGAAAAATATAACGCTGTTGATTTAGTAAAAATAGCCAGTACCGCCATGGGCAGCCAAAGCGGAGGTGGAAGGCCCGATATGGCCCAAGCCGGGGGCAGCGATGTTTCTAAAATTCCCCTTGCTTTCGAAGCCTTGCGAAAAGCTCTCTCCTCCCAATAATTATTCCCCTACTGCAGGAAACCCCATACTCACTTCCAGCCCACCGCACGCGCGATTCCTGAAGGCAAGAATGCCCTTACTCTCCTCTACAAAATCATGGACTTGGGCTAAACCTAAGCCCGTTCCTTTACCGGGTTGTTTTGTAGAATAGAACGGCAAACAAGCCCTTTTCATAACCTCTTCTGCCATGCCTGGCCCACTATCTTCTATCTTTAAAAAGGAGAAGGTCTGCCCCTTTACCTTTCTAACCTGGGTAGAAACAAGAAACTCTCGCTTTTTACTCTCTTGCATGGCATCGCGGGCGTTAATGGCAAGATTGAGAATGGCCCGCTCAATAGAAGAGCGTGAGACCTGCACCTTGGACATTTTTTTTGCCAACATGAATTCGGTTCTAACAGAGCGGCCAAAAATCATGGTCAGGATAGGAACCATTGTAGAAACCATGTTATTTAGGTCTATTACATCCTTCTGGGAAGAATTGTTATCAACATAGGAAAGAAGGCTCTTAAGCATTCTTTCTCCAAAAGGAATGGTATCTGCAATAAGGGCATAGGTTTGCTTAACAGAGTCCGAAAAAACCTTTTTTTGTTCAAGCCTTCTTTTTAACATATCCAACCCGCCATTTAATGAGCTCAAAACATTGCTAAAATCGTGAACAACGCTGCTGGTAATCTTACCCAAAGAATTAAGGCGTTCAATCTGCTCAATATAGTCTGAAAACTCTTTTATTTTTACATCCCGCTGATGCAGGTTTTCTATCATTTCTGTGTATTGACCGTTATACTCAGCAAGGCGCTGCTCTAACTGGGCAACTCTTTTTTCCTGCTGTTTTTGGCTTACTTTTCTAGCACATATAAAACGAAATGTCATATCAAACAGCTCAGCCGAAAAGTTACTGAGGGGAATAATACTATCTACCCCTCTTTTTGCTACGATCTTGATAGAAGCTGTAGGGTCGAGGACACAAATTAGCGGCGAGGTGCTATTTTTTCTTAGTAAGACTGGAAACACATGCGCGGTTTTAGAGGTTATCACGGCATGGGTATCAATAATCAGAAATCCATCATATTTTTTGTGACGATGAACCTTTAAATAAAACTCTTTTATAGAACAAATATCAAAACTATACCCTGATAGCCTGCCAACCATCTGGCATAGTTTTTCGCTTTCATGAGCGGAATCGTTATAGATCAGTAAAATATCTTTTATTTTATTATGCTGTGTTTTTTCTGGCATTATAGGACTTTTTTGTTTTTTATTGTAAACACAAACCAATGAAAACTTCTTTAATAGAAGATTATTTTTATATTTTACTGAAAGTTTATTGTTTTTAGGCCAGAGAAAAATCTATAAGTGCAAACCACGTCTTGCCTATTTCTACATCATAAAAAATACAAAAGATGTAAGCTCTTATTCCTGTTATTCATTTTTTTCACTAAATAGTATTCCCTCTCATAAATCTTGGCTTTACCTTATATTCGCCTCAAGAACGACATATCATCGCTTACAGAGAAAAGGATTTCATCTATGATATTAGAAAACAAAAATATCACCGCAAGCCTTATAGAGCTTCTTGAAGGCGTTGAACGTTTTCAGACAGAAATTTATCCCGAGAACAAAAAACTCTTTAACTATCTTTCAGACCAGCAATCCCCTCATACCCTTTTTATTACCTGCTCTGATAGCCGTATTGATCCTACCATGTTGATGCAAGCCAACCCTGGTGAGCTCTTCATTATGCGTAATATTGGCAATATTGTACCTGCTTATGGGGAAATGAACGGTGCCACAGCTTCTGCTATAGAGTATGCGGTCAGTATTGGTGTATCGCACATTATTATTTGCGGGCATTCCAATTGTGGAGCCATGAGCGCCATGCTTGCTCCACCAGAGAAACTGGATGCTATCCCCATGGTTAAAGCATGGTTACGCAATGCAGAAGCAGCCAAGGCGGTATCAAGTGCTTTAACTGCAGAAGATGCAGGCCCCATAACAGTTCGCAGTCTTTCTGAGCAAAACGTGCTCCTTCAGTTGGCCCATCTCCGCACCCACCCCAGTGTAGCAGCCGCACTAGCCAGAAAAGACCTTATCGTTCAAGGGTGGTTTTATGATATTGGCTCAGGCGAAGTCTTGATTTTGGATGAAAATACTCGCCATACCCTCCATATCCAGGAAGCTTTGAAGATTCTTCGCTCCACCTTGTAGACATTCTTGCCCCTTCCTTACAAGAGACAAAGTACTGTTTTGGATTGTAATACCCCTTAAAGCGAGTGTGTTCTTTAACAGTACTTTTTAATGGCTCTTGCATATTTATAAAGTGACTTTACTCTTTGAAAAGATTTTTATTTTTCTATCTGGTCTTTTTTTTCATTACGTTTTCTCCTCTTTTGCCTTCCCATGCTTTTGCGGACTCTCCTCTTGCATCTGAGCTCAAAGTTACCACCTGGAACCTGGAATGGTTTACAAATAAGGCCCCCCACCACGCCTTATTAGGAGAAAATGTAAAACCCAAATCCGAAACAGCCATAACTCACCTGATGGCAACCCGAAAAAAACTTCTCTCCCAGATCTTTGCCTTCCAGGAAGCTGACGACACACCTTTATTAGCAAGGCTCTTTCCTCCCTCTGAATACCAAATCTTTCTTAGCCAGGAGCTCCAGCCTATTGCCCAGCATGTTGGAATTGCCGTTACAAAAACCCTCCCTGTTATCCACCATGCTGACCTTCCCCTCGCCCTTATAAGGCAAGATATTCCTCATAGTTTGAGAAATGGAGTTGATATTAGCGTAAAATTTCACGAAATCTGGATAAGAATACTGGCTGTACATTTAAAAAGCGGCTGCTGGGATGCCCCTTACCCTTCCCCCGCTCATAGTTGCCCCTTACTGCGCCAGCAAGTCTCCATTCTCTCCCAATGGGTTCAGGATAGGCTTACCCAGCACCAGCCCTTTATTCTTCTGGGAGACTTTAACCGTAGGCTTACTGTACATGATGAATTTTTTACGCAGCTTGACCCTACCCATACCCTCTTGCTGCTAACTGCCAACCAAGCCTCTCCCTGCCAAGGTGGGCAATATTTTATTGATCACATCATCCTTGCCTCTGCTGAAACAATTCAGCCAATCCCCCATAGCTTTAAGGTGGGACTTTATTCAAACGAGGGAGAACCCCCTGCATTTTCTCCCCCTTCTGATCATTGCCCGGTTTCTGTCTCTATAAAACTCGCCGTGCCATCACCCTCATAAGAAACCATCCCTTACAATACAATGCAAAACAGGCAAGCCAAGACGGCCCTGCCTGTTTCGTTTTAAGGAATAAATCTATGGGGTATAACTTTGGGGGGTATAACTTAATCTATCCGTTCGCTGGAAAGGTTAACCCCTTAAGAAGGCTTGGAAGGTTGGAGGAAAACTCCTCTTAAAAACTATCATCCCCCCAACTTCCGCCGTCAAAGCCGCTATCATCAAAACCACCTCCATCGAAATTATCGGCACCGGCATCGAAATTTTGATCGACAAAGGTTCCAGCGCCGGCAAAGGGATCGGAAGAGGCTGCCCCACCAAAACCTCCACTATCAGCGGCACCCAAAAAGCTATTATCTGCTGCTCCTGCCATTGGGTCCGAATGGTGGCTGAACAGGCTGGTTAGCGCATTGCCTACCATTACCCCACCAGCAACCCCAGCAGCCGTAGACAAGGCAGACCCCAAAAAGCCACTTCCCTGCCTTTGAAACATTCCTGGCTGATACCCAGGCGGATAAGCAGCCTGCGTAGGGGGAGCATATCTTTGCTGAGGTGGTGGAGCTGAAGGTTGTCCGCCCCAACCAGAGGGCGGGGCAGAGGCCGAGGAAGCGGCTGCTCCCCCCCCAAACAGAGTGCGGAAAAACCCACCCCCTGAAGGCTGACTTCCTACACGAGCTGCTGCTTGTTGCTGAACATAGTGCTGGGCTTGCTGTAACTCCCACTGGAGATGGCGTATACGATTTTGCGCTTCGGCCAGGGCCGCCTCCTGCACAACCGCCATTTGCGTTATACGATAGGCTGATTCAGGATATTTCTGGATATTTTCCTGAATGAACCGGTTAGCTTCAGGGTCAAGCGGGGGCAGGGTTGCTGGCACACTCCCTGCTGTTCCTGATTGTTGCCCACTTACACGTGCAAAAAAATTTGCAATAAGCTCTTTTTCATCGTTGTTCATGAATTCTATCCATCAGCCAATTTTGCTGTTATAAAACTGTTATAAATAAAGTACCTAACTATTATATGATAAACGCTTAATGAGAGAACAAGGTTTATTATCCATCCTTCACTAAGTCTCTTATTTCATGAGTATAACGTGTTAAAAGATTATAGATAAACAAAAAATTTGCCGCTTTTCCCCCTTTTTAAACTAAACACGCAAGGGTTATCTTATGTGTTCTGCCTCTTCTACCTCTGTTCTCTCCTTTCAAGATCTTATTCTTACATTACACAATTTTTGGTCCAAACAAGGCTGCGCAATCTTACAGCCTTACGATGTAGAAATGGGAGCGGGCACACTTTCGCCCCATACTTCCCTCAGAGCACTTGGCAAAACCCCCTGGAAAGCGGCCTATGTCCAACCTTGCCGCAGGCCCTCGGATGGACGCTACGGTGAAAACCCCAACCGCCTGCAGCATTACTACCAATATCAGGTTTTATTAAAACCCTCTCCTGACAATAGCCAACAACTTTTGATTGAGAGTTATAAAGCCATTGGGATTGATCCTTTGGCTCATGATATTCGATTTGTCGAAGATGATTGGGAGAACCCTACTATCGGGGCATGGGGGCTTGGTTGGGAAGTCTGGTGTGATGGGATGGAAGTGACCCAGTTTACCTATTTCCAGCAAGTGGGGGGCATTAGTACAGAGATCCCCTCAACAGAGTTAACCTATGGGCTAGAACGCCTGGCTATGTATGTGCAAGGGGTTGAAAATGTTTATGAGCTAAAATTCAATAATGAAGGGCTCACTTATGGGGATGTATTTTTACGTGCCGAACAGGACTATTCGCGCCATAATTTTGAACTCGCTAATACTGAAATTCTTTTTCGCCATTTTGCTGATGCCGAGCAAGAATCCCTCTCCCTCGCCCAAGCCGGTCTTGCCCAACCTGCTTATGATCAGTGCCTAAAAGCCAGCCATCTTTTTAACTTGCTTGATGCCAGGGGGGTTATCAGTGTAAACGAACGGGCTGCCTATATCGGCCGCGTACGCACTTTAGCCAAAGCCTGCTGTGAAGCATGGTTGGCTCACGAGAACCAATAGGCAGGAAACCACCATGAACGAGCTTTTTATTGAACTTTTTTCTGAAGAAATTCCTGCCAGAATGCAAAAAACGGGCGCTGAAACCCTTGGTCGATTAATAGGGGAAGCTCTAAAGCCGTTAAAAGTGCAGCAGGTAAAACTTTACAGCACACCAAGACGAATTGCGGGCTGTTTTATAGTAGAGGCCGAAATTCCCGCTTCTGTCATTTCAGAGCGTGGCCCCAGAGAAACAGCCCCAGAAAAAGCCCTTGAAGGATTTTTGCGCAAATTTCAGGCTACTCAAAATGAGTTGACCAAGGAAAACGGCTTTTGGGTTCTCCACCGAAATCAGCCAGCAATTCCTGCTGAAGCGTTTATTGCCAAAACCCTCCCAGAGTTATTATGGCAATTTCCTTGGCCAAAATCTCAACGCTGGGGAAAAGGCAGCACTTTCACATGGGTAAGACCTCTCCATAAGATCCTCTGCCTGTTGAATGGTAAGGTGGTATATTTCCCCCTCTCCCATAATGGCGATACTGGTCATGATGATACTGGCCACAATCTTTCCTCAGGCTCTGAAACGGCAGGCCACCACTTCCTTAGCTCTGGCTTTTTCTCAGTGAGCAGTTGTAAGGATTGGGAAGAAAAGCTTTCAAGCCATTTCGTTATTGCTGACACCGACCAACGACGCAAAACCCTTCTGCAAGGTCTGGAAAAGCTGACAGAAGCAGAAAATCTTACCATTGCTCCTGATACAGGACTGGTTGAAGAAGTAACAGGTCTGGTCGAATGGCCTGTTCCCTTCCTAGGGAGAATAGAGGAAAGCTTTATGGATTTACCCATAGAGGTCATGCAGGTTTCCATGCGCGTTAACCAACGGTATTTTACCTTACTGCATAAGGGAACCCATCAGCCTGCACCTTGGTTTGCTTTTGTTGCCAACATTCCCCCATCCGATGGGGGAACCCTCACCGTTAAAGGCAACGAGCGCGTATTAAGAGCCCGATTTGCCGATGCTCGTTACTTCTGGGATCATGATCGCAAAACCCCACTCTTCAGCAAGCTTGACCGTTTAAAGGCCGTAACCTTTCATGCCAAATTAGGCACCCAATTTGAAAGAACCCAACGCCTAATTTCCCTTAGCAGCTTTATTGCCAAAAATATTGGTGCTTCCCCCACTTTAGCAGAACGCTCAGCCCTGCTTTGTAAAATTGACCTCACCACCGGAATGGTAGGGGAATTTCCTGAACTACAAGGCGTTATGGGGGGCTATTATGCCTTGCATGATCAAGAAGATCCTGCCTGTGCCCAAGCCATTACCGAGCACTACAGCCCTAAAGGCGTCAATGATGGAGTACCTACAGCCCCTGTTTCTATCAGCCTTGCCCTGGCCGATAAAATTGATACTCTTGCGGGCTTTTTTGCAGTGGGAGAAAAACCCACTGGCTCGGGTGACCCTTACGCCTTGCGCAGGGCAGCCTTAGGAGTGTTACGAATGATTAGGGAAAACCAACTTTCCCTAGCACTTGAAGAAACTTTCCAATACGCTCTTTCTCTTTACCCTGAAACGCTTTCCCAACCTGAGACCCTACAGGAGCTTATGGAGTTTATTAGAGAACGCCTTCGCATTCAACTCCGTAGCGAAGACGTCCCCCACGATATTCTTGCGGCCATTTTGTCTGCTGCCTCTCTTCTGGACGTCAACCAAATTGTAGAGCGCATAAAACATCTCACACAATTCCTAAAAACAGAAGAAGGTCTTAACCTGTTGGCCGTTGTTAAAAGGGCAAATAATATTCTGCGCATTGAAAACCGCAAGGATGGCCCCCATCATGGCGATGTTACCCCTAACTTGCTCACAGAACCCAGTGAGCAAACCCTTTATAAGGTTTTTTCTAAGGTGCTTCCTGCGACCCAACAGGCACTGCAAGACAATAATTACCCTCAGGCTCTTACAGAACTTTCTTCAACCAGATCCATACTGGATACCTTTTTTGAAACTGTTACTGTTAACGATCCTTCGGAAGATTTACGAAAAAATAGGTTGAAACTTCTTTCCCAGCTTACTGAAATGGCCAAAAGCGTTGCGGATTTTACCCAAATTGATGGATAAGGGCGCAGCCTCCAATACTGCCCATAAGATCCCAATACTGCCCATAAGATCCCAATACTGCCCATAAGATCCCAATACTGCCCATAAGATCCCAATACTGCCCATAAGATCCCAATACTGCCCATAAGATCCCAATACTGCCCATAAGATCCCAATACTGCCCATAAGATCCCAATACTGCCCATAAGATCCCAATACTGCCCATAAGATCCCAATACTGCCCATAAGATCCCAATACTGCCCATAAGATCCCAATACTGCCCATAAGATCCCAATACTGCCCATAAGATCCCAATACTGCCCATAAGATCCCAATACTGCCCATAAGATCCCAATACTGCCCATAAGATCCCAATACTGCCCATAAGATCCCAATACTGCCCATAAGATCCCAATACTGCCCATAAGATCCCAATACTGCCCATAAGATCCCAATACTGCCCATAAGATCCCAATACTGCCCATAAGATCCCAATACTGCCCATAAGATCCCAATACTGCCCATAAGATCCCAATACTGCCCATAAGATCCCAATACTGCCCATAAGATCCCAATACTGCCCATAAGATCCCAATACTGCCCATAAGATCCCAATACTGCCCATAAGATCCCAATACTGCCCATAAAAAAAGGAAGCAAATGCTTCCTTTTTTTATTTCTGCTATAGCAAAAAATCTATTTCGGTACCAAAATCATGATCATCTGCCTATTTTCAAGTTTAGGCATTTGTTCAACCTTGGCAAACTCTTCCATATCGGTGCGAATGCGATCCAACACATTAACACCAAACTCCTGATGGGCCATTTCACGACCCCGGAACCGCAGCGTAACCTTTACCTTATCCCCATCGTCGATAAAGCTCTTCATCGCCCGCAACTTAACATTATAGTCATTTTGATCAATATTAGGGCGTACCTTAATTTCTTTGATCTCTATAACTTTCTGTTTCTTCCGCGCTTCATTACGCTTTTTTTGCTGTTCGTATTTAAATTTTCCATAATCCAGAATCTTAACAACAGGTGGGTCTGCATTCGGGCTGATCTCTAATAGATCAAGGCCAACAGCATAAGCCTGTTCCAGGGCTTCCTTCATGGAAACAACACCGTGCATATTTCCTTCTGCATCAATAAGACGAACTTGCGGTACACGGATCTCTTCATTTACTCGTGGCCCTTCGCGGGTAGGCGGTGCGGGCATAGGGGGTCTAGCTATGGTCAACTCCTTTTAAAAATTCCAATCAATCATTCATTTTTGAAAAACGATAAAACAGAAAAAAAAGTTTACATTTTTACCTGTTATTATTTTTACTGTTGAAAAATAATCGTTTCACTGCCAGCCTGCAAGAGAATATTTTTGGGGAAACCCAGATTAAGCCTGTATTTCCCCTTTGAAAGCTGCTTTCTCATCACTTTCACTTGAAAAACATCCAATCTAGTGATGATCCCGCACATCTGGGGCTAAAGCCTCGGCACTTAAGCATGCAAGAGCTTCGTTTAACGGTAAAACCTCCTGGGCTGAACTGCCTAGCCTTCTTATCGCAACACTTCTCTCTTCTGCCTCCTTGCGGCCCACAACCAAAATGAGGGGAACATGCTTTACGCTATGCTCACGAATTTTAGCGTTAATCTTTTCGTTCCGTATATCTGTTTCAACGGCCATACCAACTTTTCTAAACTGCTCAGCCACTTCTTGGGCATATTCCCCTACATCGCTGACAATAGATGCCACCACAAGTTGAACAGGTGCTAACCATAAAGGGAAACGTCCGGCATGCTGCTCAATTAAAATACCAATAAAACGCTCAAAAGAGCCGAGAATAGCCCGATGCAACATCACCGGCCTGTGTCTGGCACTATCTTCTCCAATAAAAGAAGCATCAAGACGTTCGGGCAAAACATAATCGACCTGCAAGGTTCCACATTGCCAATCACGACCAATCGCATCCCGCAACACAAATTCTAGCTTGGGGCCATAAAATGCCCCTTCCCCTGGGTTGAGCTCGTATTCCATCCCCACCGTTTTGCAGGCCTCCTTAAGGGAATTTTCGGCCCTGTCCCACAAAGCGTCATCACCGGCTCTAACCTCTGGACGATCAGAAAACTTAATGCGAAATTCCTCAAAGCCTAGATCTTTGTAAACCTCACGGAGCATAAGAACAAAACGGGCTGTTTCATCGGCAATTTGATCTTCCTGGCAGAAAATATGCGCGTCATCCTGCACAAAGGAACGAACCCGCATTAACCCATGCAAAGCGCCAGATGGCTCAAATCGATGACAAGCTCCAAACTCTGCCATACGCAAGGGAAGCTCCCGATATGATCGTAACCCATGGCGGAAGATCTGAACGTGACAAGGGCAGTTCATGGGTTTTAAGGCATAGGTTTTATCCTCATCCTCAACACTGGCAATAAACATGTTTTCGCGGAATTTTTCCCAGTGCCCAGAAGCCTCCCACAGCGAGCGGTCTACCAATTGAGGAGAACGCACTTCCTCATATCCGTGCCTAGCCTGCATACGGCGCATATAATCCTGCAAAGTTACATACAAGCGCCAGCCCTTGGCATGCCAAAAAACAGAACCAATAGCCTCTTCTTGAAAATGGAACAAATCCATTTCACGGCCAATGCGCCTATGATCTCGCTTTTCGGCCTCTTCTAGTTGGTGAAGATAGGCTTCCAGCTCTTTTTGGTCCCGCCAGGCTGTGCCATAAATACGGGTCAGCATGGGGTTGCGATGATCCCCTCGCCAATAAGCGCCAGCAACTTTCATAAGCTTGAAAGCTTTGCCTATAGCGCCTGTGGAAGGCATGTGGGGGCCACGGCAAAGATCCAGCCATTCTCCCTGACGATAAACCGATATAGGCTCCTCTTCTGGCAAGTCACGGATAAGCTCTGCCTTAAAGCGCTCGCCCTTATTTTCAAAAAATTCTATGGCTTTATCACGCGGCCACACCTCACGCACAAATTTTTCATCCCGTGAGACAATCTCATGCATCTTTGCTTCAATGGCTGGAAAATCTTCAGAAGAAAACGGCTCATTGCGTGAAAAATCGTAATAAAAGCCATTCTCTACGGCAGGGCCAATCGTTACCTGCGTTCCTGGGTATAAACTCTGAACAGCCTCTGCTAGCACGTGTGCTGCATCATGGCGAATAAGCTCCAGGGCTTCCTTGTCCTTGCGGGTTACAAAGCGCACATGGGCATCATGGTCAACTTCTGTGCTCATATCCACCAACTTGCCATCCAACTCCATGACAAGGGCTGCACGAGCAAGGCCTGCCCCAATGGAGGATGCAATAGTTGTGCCTGTTACTGCCGTGTCAAACTGATGAACTGAACCGTCTGGCAGGGTAATGGCAGGCATGGAAACACTCCGTTTACTAAATAATTTCTGATATCGCTCTTTTAACACACTCTTCAGAAAGATTGGCTAAATCCGGTTCTTTTAAAACCCTAACCTGGCCATCCCTCTGCCCACGCGGGGCTGTCAGTTCAGGTTTGCTCTCCTGGGAAAACAAAACTACACATGGGCACCCCATCAACGCAGCCATATGCATAGGGCCCGTATCGTTCCCTAAGGCAAAATGGGCTTTTGCGGCAAGTGCTGCAAGATCTGTAAGTGCTGTTTTTCCTGTAAGGTCAATGGCAGAAGAACAATAACTGAGTATTTCCTCAGCCAAGGTTTTATCTGCTGCTGAACCAACAACCACTGTTCTTAGTATATAGTGCTTTTCAAGCCAAGCGGCAATATGCCCAAAATAAGCAGCAGGCCAGCGTTTAGCCGGACGGTGTGGGGCTGCACCAGGAACAAAAAGACTATAATGCTGAGGCAGACCGAAGGAGGAGATAGGCCCTGCTAGCCAGCTTAAATCAAACACGGGAAATTCTGTTATTCCCGCCTCAACAAGCTGGTCTTTCTGGCGGTCAAGCGTATGCATAAAATTACGGTGGGGATTCCTGTGTCTGTGAGAGGCCCTCTGTGCAATACCTGACCATAATGGCCTGCCGGCAAGGTAATAATAGAAGCTGGAGCGAGAAGAGGTTTGCAGGTCGTAAACAAAGTCAAACCCTTTAATTGTTTCGTGCAGGGTCCAAACTCTTGAGATTTGCCACCATTTAGGGCGACTATCTATAAGGACGGTATCAAACCAGGGAGAGCGTTGGGCTAAATCAACATAGGGGCGTGTGGTCAGCAGAGTAATATGATCAGTTTGATGTTTTTTCCGTATGGCGGCAAAAGCACTGAAACTGAGAACAAAATCGCCCAATGCCCCTAAGCGTATCACAAGAATTCGTGCCAAATTCGACCTACTTCCTTCCCAGCCTCATACCGGTTATGATGGGGTTCAAAGAGAACCCGCTTTCTTGCTTCTATTAGCAATATCGCAACCCTGAGGCAAGAAAGCTCTCCCCTTCTCCCATATCCTTCATCAGAGCTGATGGCTCATGCCACACAAGAGAGCACTTTTCTCTCATAGTAATTTCTAATAGCACTCACAAATACAGAGCCCAAATACAGTGCAAAGCCCAAACAGAGGCATTCTACGATACTCACAACCCCTATCACCGGATTCCCTCTGTTCACTGGGTTCCTGCCACCGGGTTCTCCAAAACCCACCTGAGAGAGTCTGTGCGAGTGGCAAGAGACATTCAAAACCAGAAGAGCAAGCGCTAGAACAACTCTCTCCAGAGATGCTCTGGTGACAGAAAGTCTCTATCCAAAGTACCAACGCGCAAGGCATCCATATAAAGCCCTAAGAAGAGGAAGATATTCTCTGCGCATGATATCCTCTGCACACATTATGCCTGACAGGCAGAATACCTTACAAGCAGACTGGCGGGTAATCCATCGAGCACTTAACGGCACGCTCGTCTATGACGACACACTCATCTATATAAGAGGAGACATGTTCAGCTTAATACCAAACATGGCCCTAATGACAACCCCATAAAAGGATAAGACTGTACAATAGACGCTTAGCGTCCTGTGCTGCATCAAAGAGGTGGAATAAGGAAAACACTGCCGCCCCGCTTACAGCTCTGCCAAGAGTTGGACAGCCTAATGGTTCAGAGAAGACTTGAGCAAAACAGGAGAAGATATAGTGATGACACCCCCCACTAGCGCCAGCAGAAAAGCCAGCCTCAAGCTAATATTTTGCACTCCCTCCCCCTTCCTCAAATGATCCTGTTTTACAGTAAGGACAGCCCCTGGTTTTCATTGCCATGCACATAAATTTCCATGGTGTCTACCAGGTGAGAGACATCCACGTTTACTCGAAACGTTGAAAGACAAACCCGAACATAATAATGGGGGTTATGGGGGTGGTTATAAATGTTGGAAAAGAGTGTCGATAATCTTTCGAGAGAAGGATGAGAAGAAAGTGTATCAAGATGAAGAAAGAAAATTTACAGCATTCGCCGTACTATCAAATGATCCTGCCAAATAGGCCTACCAAATGAGCCTGCAAGAGACATATCCCCGTTATAAAGCGATAAATTGCATAATATTGACGGCTTTTACAATTTTATGCCGAGTTTATAAGGGATCCTCCTACACCCTTTGAGGAGGAAATCTCCTATGATATGAAAGAGGCATAATTCAAGACAGAGGTTCTGAAGAGGGATTTGCTCGCGCTATCAGGAAAGTTAAAGAACTCTCCACAGAAGAACACGTGCTCCACAATATTCTTGATTCTTGTGAGCCTTTCCCTGATCCCATAACGAACCTCAACAAGCTTGGTTGAAACGGAAATCAGGAACTATACAAACCCATACGCGGCTTGCATGGTTCACGGCCAAACCATAACCTATTTAGGCCACCTTCCCTCAATATCTTTATCTTGTATTTACCTTACTTTCCGCTTCAATCATCACCCCATTTTCTTGCGTGATCAAGAAATCATCCTGTGTGAGCTGCAAAGAAGGGGGAAGAAGCTCGTTATAGACGCTTAGCGTCCTTTGCTGCATCAAAGAAGTAGAATAATGCTCCTTTATGAAGTCTCTGGCTCTTATCCCCATCTCTTGGCGGGAATGAAGTGGCATCGCCATAATCTCTAAAAGACGGGCAGCCATGGCCTCATTATTATGCGGGGGAACCAAAAAACCTGTTACTCCATCCATAACGGTTTCTTTCAACCCTCCATGAGCAGCAGCAATAACCAGGCATTGCATTGCTTGAGCCTCTATGGCCACACGGCCAAAGGGTTCCGGTTTTAATGAAGGGATGACCACAATATCAGCCAAAGCATAAGCAATAGACATTTGGCTACAATGGCCTACCAAACGTACATGTGAAGCAATACCCAGCTCTTCAGCTAAGGCCAATAATTTATTGGCATATGGTTCGTGTCCCCTTATCTCTCCCACGCAAACACACAGCCAATTGGCAGGAAGCAGGCCCTGTTTTTTTAAAAACCCCAGCGTGTGAAAAAACCAACCATGGCCTTTCCATTCCGTGAGGCGTGCCGGCAACATAACCACATAACTGTCAATCGGAATATACCATTTTAAGGCCAGTTCATGGATTTGCATGCCGGTAACCTTGAGAGGGTCAAAATATTCCATATCCGCCCCCCGCGGAATAAGACGTAGACGATCAGGCTGAACATTATAGTGGGTATGCAGACGTTGGGCTATAAATTCACTAATGGCGATAACCCGATCCCCTGACGCCAAAACAGCATTATAATATTTTTTTCCTGGAAAAGTTTCTCCATGCACGCCATGCCATGTTGTAACCAAGGCTCGACCAACCTTACGGGCTGCCCAGCGCGCGCACCATGCAGGAGCCCGCGAACGGGCGTGAACAACATCAACCCCTTCTGCCTCGATAATCCTCTTAAGGGCCTGTGTATGACGGTAAAGGGAAATGACATCTTTCTTCCCTACCGGTAAGGGAATATGCTGCCCCCCAGCCCTACGCAACTGGGGCAACAGCTTACCGCCAGCACTCACGACCAAGGCTTTTCCACCCGCCTTGGTAATAGCCTCTGCCATTTCGACTGTCCCACGTTCTACCCCCCCACCATTTAAGGCAGGGAGAACCTGTAAAATAACAGCTTGTCTAAAAGAAGCCCGACCCATGACACCTTAATACCCAAACACTGCCCACAACACACCTTTAATTTTCACAATAATAGTTAATTTCATGACAACCCATGTTTAAAAATAGCTTACTGGGCAAAATACACCATTCATTTTTTGTGCCTGGCAAAGGCTCTTGCAAGGTCTCTGACAAAGCCTCTGGCAAAACCTTTGGCAAAACCTTTGGCAAAGTCTATCAAACTATTAATTTTATTTTAACTTTTTATAGGATTACAGAAATTTGTCAAAAACTATTAGGCTTATTTTCCTGTCTAAAAATAACCTTTAGCCCCTCTAATAGTGAGGGATATTGCCATTTTATATTAAGGCGTTTTTGGATGTACTCACTACTTACCCGCTTGTTAGAGTGCCAAAAGGCCCTTTGCAAGGGTGTCATCAACGGCAGGGCTTTTGAAAATGCCAGTGGCTGTGGAGGTTGCTGTTGAAGGCAACGATAAGCCTGTTCTATAACCAATCTCTGCTCTAAAGGGTGGCCGTCTACACAGTTGAGAACCCTTATATCGCTTTCTTGTGACGTCAGGGCGACAAAACTTGCCAACGCAATATCCTCAACATGGATATGATTAAAGTAATGGCCAGGTTTATACACATTCAGCACCCTATTGGCTTTGATCCGGTCAAACACTGAACGTCCTGGGCCGTAAATTCCCCCAAGGCGAAAAATATCCACCCGCGGGTAATTTTTTCTGGCACGACGCTGAAGACGCTGCCCTAAAGCCATCCATTGCTCTTCTATAGCCAGGCGTACCTTATTACGCGGAGTTTCCTTACAAGGAGGAGTTGTTTCATCAACCCACCCCCCATCGTGATCGCCATAGACGCCTATGGTAGAATAATAACCAATCCACTCCAGTTTTGATGCCTGCTCTATGGTCTTGCCGTAATGGGCAAGCACGACATCCTGCTCTCCAATGGGAGGAATACTCACTAAAAGATGGGTACAATCCTGTAAAAAAGCCCCTGCTTGCTCAAAAGCTACGGGGGTTACAAAATCCCCATAATAGCGAGGAAGAGTTCTAACCGTTCCTTTTACGTAAAAACCATGGCGGGAACATAAAGCCGCCGTTCTTCTAGCGCTATAGCCCAGACCAAAGATAAAAAGATTCTTCACAGCCTTCCCCAAGATTATCTCTGCTTGGACCCTCCTGACACCAGAATCCCTCTAACACCAGAAACTCCCTGGCGCCAAAAGCTGATGTTTTTAAGCACTCGTGAGGCATTATTGCGCGGTCCCATAGCTGTAAGCCGTGCACGGCGAGATCGGGCAATGGCGGGAAATAAGCGGGGCTGCATATGGCCTAGATCAAATTCTTTCATGCAGCGAGCATTCTCCCGATAGAAATCCTCAACGAATTGTGCAAAGGAAAAATCATCCAAAAACACATTAGCCCGAGTGACAACTATGATCAAATCCTTAGCCTACCTAGCAATCCTAGCTTGTCAAAATCGGAAAAGCCCCTGGTTTGCAGCAAGACTCGTCCAGCTGGGCTTTTGTTAAAAATCTAAATCAGCGTTAAAAATCCAGATCAGCATAGTGGATCGGCGGAGTAATCCCTGAGATTCGATCTTGCAATAATGACCGAAAACAGGGCCTACATTTTACACGGGCATACCATTCCTTTACGGCGGGAATGCGAGACCAGTCAATATCACCAATAAAATCCAACGATGAGAGATAGGCCGCTGCCGTAAGATCGGCCTGTGAAAAGAATGAACCAGCCAGCCATATCCGCATTTCAGCCAACCACCCCAGATATTCCAGATAAAAATAAAGAGCTGTGTAGCCTTGCCTTATAGCCGTGCCATCTGGGTTTCCCTTCCGCAAAAAACGCTTCATATATTTTTCACCCAGAAGTTTATCGGTCACTTCCTGAGAAAAAACCCCCTCCATCCACGAGACAAGCCGTCTAACCTCTACACGCTCCCCTAAGGTTCGCCCTAAAAGGGAAGTATCCGGATAGGCCTCTTCCAGATATTCAGAAATAGCGTAGGACTCCGGTATGGCAAGCCCATTTTCTTCAACTAGAACAGGCACAGTCCCTACGGGATTAAATTTTAAAAATTCTTCTCTCTTTTCCCATACCTTTTCTGTCATTAACTCAAACGGTAAACGTTTTTCGGCCAAAATAAGCCTAATTTTCCGGCATGCTGGTGATAAGGGGATATGATAGAGAATTCGCATTAAACAGCTGCTATATCTTGATGGGTTGGTAAATGGGGGATTTTAACGACAGATTTTTTTAATGGTAAAGCAAAAAAACAGCAAATCTTTTTTCCATAAAGATTTTCCCAATGAGAGAAGACACGTTATGAAACAAGGGTAGCACATTCGCAACAGTTTTATATTCTCTCAATATTGCACAGAGAAACTGCTAGTAATCTGCTTAATAAAAAGGCATGTTAATAAAAAAGCATGATACGCTTTATAATTTGTCTTTGTAAATATTTTATAGATCTATTGTAAATTTCTTCCAAGGTGATACGGCCAGCCCATGTCTGATATGACTCGTACCCTTCCTAAAATTCGTGCTCGGGGCCGCTCCTTCCTGGCTTTGGTTCTCTACCCTGAAGCCCCTTTAGCTGATTGGCTTCATAGCCTGGAACAGCAAATGGCCCATTCTTCGGATTTTTTTGCAGGGAAACCCGTTATTCTTAACCTGGAAATGATCGAAGAAACCACCGAAAACCTTTCTTCCCTTTATCAAGATGTTCAAGATAAAGGGTTGGTTATTATTAGCATAGAAGGTGGTGACCCAACCTGGCCAGCACTCAGCGAATGGACATGGCCTACCATATTAAGCGGTGGCCGCACCACCGACCCCATAGAACTTCCAGACCCACAAGCCGCCGAAAAAACTCCCCCACCCCCTTCTTGCCTCGTCATTGAGGAACCTGTAAGGTCCGGGCAAAGCATTACCTTTCCTTCCGGAGATATTGTTATTGTTGGGTCTGTCGCCTCTGGCGCAGAAATCTCAGCCGGCGGATCCATCCATATTTACGGCAGCCTACGTGGAAGGGCTATTGCGGGTATGAATGGCCAAAGTGATGCCCGCATCTTTACGAGCATGCTGTATGCTGAATTGCTAGCCATTAATGGTTTTTATATCACAGCTGAAGACATTAACCCCGAGTTTTTAGGAAAAAATACACAAACCCGCCTCATCGGCAATTCTCTTACTATCGAAATCCTTAAAAAACGGGTATAATTTAGTAGACCTCACTTGACCTTATGCTGTAAATACAGCCAAATACAGTTAAAAAATTTGAGAGGAAGAAACAATGGCCAAGGTGCTTGTTGTAACATCTGGCAAAGGAGGAGTTGGCAAAACCACAACAACAGCCGCCTTGGGAGCAGCGCTTGCCAAAATGGGAAATAATGTTGCGGTTGTTGACTTTGATGTCGGCCTCAGAAACCTTGACCTGGTTATGGGCGTGGAAAGGCGCGTTGTTTTTGATTTTATCAACGTTGTTCAAGGCGAAGCCAAGCTAAACCAGGCTCTTATTAAAGATAAGCGGGTGGAAAACCTCTCCATTCTTCCGGCCTCACAAACACGCGATAAAGATGCCCTTACCCCTGAAGGAGTGGCTGCTGTTATTGCTGAACTGAAAGAAAAGTTTGACTGGGTACTGTGTGACAGCCCCGCAGGAATTGAGCATGGAGCCCAAATGGCAATGTATCACGCTGATACCGCTGTTATTGTTACTAATCCTGAAATTTCTTCTGTCCGAGATAGCGACCGTATCATTGGCATGCTTGACAGCACAACAGAAAAAGCCAGAAACGGTCTTAAGGTTGAAAAATACCTGCTGCTCACACGCTATGACCCTGCCCGGGCTAACCGTGGTGAAATGCTTAGAACGGATGATATTCTGGAAATCCTCTCTATTCCTCTTATCGGTGTCATTCCTGAAAGTGAAGCCGTTTTGCGGGCTTCTAACCTTGGGAATCCTGTGGTCCTCTCTAACCCTGAAAGTGCCCCAGCAAAAGCCTATACCGATGCAGCCCGCCGCCTTACGGGTGAGAATATCCCTATAGAAATTCCTACTGAAAAGAAGAGCTTCTTTGACCGCCTGTTTAAAAGGAGTGTTGCATGAGTTTCTTTTCCAATTTCTTTACCCGCAATAGCTCTGCCCCCGTTGCACGAGACAGGCTTCAGATTCTCCTCTCTCATGAGCGTTCCAACAACGATCTTCCTCCTGATCTTTTAGCAAAACTTAACCGTGAAATTCTGGAAGTTATTAAAAAACATATTTCCATAGATCAGGAAAAAGTTCAGGTTAAGCTCGACCGTGGGCCGGTTTATTCTACTTTGGAAATTGATATTGAAGTTCCTAAGAGCAAAGAACTCGCTAAGCCATAAGGAAATTATCTTTTCATGCCTTGGGCTTTTAAAAGGTTTTGGAATACACCTGCTGTATTTTCTAAATGTTCAGGTGCGCCATCCTGAATAATTTTACCCTTTTGGAGCACCACTATACGATCAAACTGTTCCAGGGTGGAAAGGCGATGAGCAATGGCAATAACAGTTTTACCCACCATTAATTTATGAAGGACGTGCTGTATCTTCTTTTCGGTTTCCGTATCAAGAGCACTCGTTGCTTCATCAAAAATAATAACGGGCGCATTCTTTAAAAAAGCCCGTGCTATGGCTAAACGTTGTTTCTGACCGCCTGAAAGTCTTATTCCCTTTTCTCCAACCAGGGTCTCAAACCCTTCTGGTAAGCTCATAATAAATTCATAACATTCTGCAGCTTGCGCAGCCTGATACACTTCGGCATCCGTTGCCTCAAAACATCCATACCGGATATTCTCCTTAATAGAACGATGGAATAGACTCACCTCTTGGGGGACAACTGCAATTTGTTGCCTTAGCTGTTCTTCAGAAAGGGCTGTAATATCAACTCCATCAATACAAACCTTTCCCCTTGCGGGAGAATAAAAACCCAATAACAAAGAAAACAGCGTACTTTTCCCTGCGCCAGACGTCCCAACAAGCCCTACCTTTGTTCCTCGGTCAATTTTAAGAGTAAATCCCTCAAATAAATTATCCCGACCATGATAAGAAAAAGTAATATGATCAAATAAAACTTCTACAGCCAAAGAAGAAGCCTCTTGATTTTTCTGATATGCAGAATGAACGATTTGACCTTCTCTCGTCGCTTTATGCACTGTCTCATGGGGAGAAAGAAGTTTTTTCAACCCTTCGGCAAGTCTGGCCTGATGCTGTGTGGCATCGACCAACGCCACAGCGAGATCGCGCGTGCCGTGGAGAATCATAAACCCAAGCCCCACAACCATAACCACATCACCAAGAGTAGCGTTGCCGTTCTGCCAAAGGTAGACAACCCAGCATAATATGCCAGCTATGAGAAACGCTGTAAAAACAGCATGAACAAACCGAAGCTTTTCCATGTAGCGTAATGCTAAAGTTCGAGCCTGCATTTCTTTTTCTAGAGCCTTGCCCAGTCGGGCTGTTTCATAATGCTTCTGACCAAATAGCCGCACAAGGCCGATATTGCCTACTGCATCAATCATCTTCCCCTCTACATCTGAGGAGTATGTGGCATAATTCATATGGAGGGGTCGGCCTGTTAACCCCATTTTAAATAAGATAAAACATAAGAGGAGTGCTGAAAAAACAACACAGAACCCTAAATAGGGGCTGACTGTTAAAATAAGGCCAATAGAGTAAACAATGTTAATACAAGGGGGAATAACACTCCACGCCAAAAGATTCTCAAGAGAAAATACGGCCGAAGCAATAGCGGAAATACGCCCTGCCAAAGAGCCAGACATATTATTGGTAAAATACGTGGTGCTATGGCCGAGCAAATACCGAAACAGATCTTGGCGGATCTCTCCTGTAACCTTAACAAAAACACCAGAAGCAACCCAGCCAGCCCCTCGCCATAAAATATTATCAGCTGCAATAAAAGCCACCAACACTGCTAAAATGCGCCAAACAGGCCAAGGGCTCGCCCCTGAGCTTATAGAGACTTCCTTAAGCGTATCCACTAAAATACGTAAGGTATAAGAGGCAGCTGCACCACAGCCTAGAGCCATGGTAACTGTCAGAAAAACAAGAAAAAACGCGCCTTTATGAAAATAAACATACTGGAACAAAAATCTTAAAGGTTTGTCTGTATAAAGGGTGAGTTGTTTATCAGACAAAACAGAGTCTACAGCCACTGAAATGGGCATCTATAAACCTTATCAATGATTATTAAATCTGCACAACAATGCTCTAAAGCAAGAATTTCTCAATTGTTGCAATAATATCCATGAATTTTTGTATGTTCTGAAGGGACCACCCGCATGTTCATTTTATAAAAATAGGAATTGCCCTCCTCAATTTCTTGCACTGCGGAATGAGGGGTGATAAGCCAGCGTTTAATAAGACACTTTACTCAATTTTTACTCTGCCTGGAGATTATGGCGAGCCGTTTCTTGAATGACTTTAACCATGGAGGCTATACCATTTCCACGATTAGTAGATAAAGCTTCCAGCAGCCCCATTTCCTTAAGAAAATCCACTTTCGTTGTTAAAATTTCCTCTGGCGTACGCCCAGAATAAACACGTAATACCATGGCAACTAAGCCTGAAACAATTGCAGCATCTGATGCACCTGCAAAGTAAAGCTGGCCATCTTCCTTTGCAACCTCTAACCATACTTGGCTTTGACACCCTGGAATTTTATGCTGCTCATCAGCCCATTCCGGCGGATACGGTGGCAAGGTATGGCCAAGCTCTATAATATATTGATAACGCTGCATCCAGTCATCAAAAAGAGAGAGTTCGTCTTCCAACGCCGCAATAGCCTCTACTGCACTTTTCTCCTGAGGAATAACAAACGACGAAGCCACCATACCCATAACCTAACTTTACGAAAATAATCCCACGCTTTTCTGTAGCATTTTCTAAACAGTCCAAACATCTGAAGACCCCCATAAAAGGGTTATGTCTGTTATAGATTCTAAAAAACCCCAGATGGAAAGTTCCGGATGGGAAGTTAAAGAATAAAGCGGCTTAAGTCACCTTTTTTTGCCATAGGCGCAACTTTTTCCTGAACATCTTTTGCTTCTATCTTAATCTGCTCCCCATCATGCTCAGAGGCTGTAAAGGAGATATCCTCAAGAAGACGTTCCATAACCGTTGCCAATCGCCGGGCTCCAATGTTTTCCACACGGTCGTTAATATCAGCAGCCAAGTCAGCCAGGGCATCAATACTCTCTTCTGAAAAACCCAGACTGACCCCCTCCGTTTGCATCAAGGCTTTATATTGTTTTAGCAATGAATGTTCAGGCTCAGTTAAAATCCGCCGTAAATCCTCACGCGATAAGGGGGACAGCTCCACCCTGATTGGCAAGCGGCCTTGTAACTCCGGCAAGAGATCGGCCGGTTTGGCAACATGAAAGGCTCCAGAAGCAATAAAAAGAATATGGTCTGTTTTAACTGGACCATATTTGGTAGAAACGGTTGTCCCTTCTATAAGGGGAAGAAGATCCCTCTGCACCCCCTCGCGCGAGACATCCCCACCACGTGTCCCCCGCTCGCTACTGGTACAGACTTTGTCGATCTCATCCAAAAAAACAATACCGTGATTTTGGGCATGCTCAACAGCCTCATGAGCTATAGCATCATTATCAAGAAGGGCATCTGCCTCCTCTCGCTCCAGTGCTTCGCGGGCTTTCTTAACACTCATTTTGCGAGGCTGGGGCGATTTATTCATGAGCCCCTTCATCATATCGGTAAGATTAATGACGGTCCCAGGCATCATTCCGGGAAGATCCATCCCTGGAGAAGCCGGTGCTGCATCACTCACCGAAACTTCTACCTCCTTGTCTTCCAGCTCCCCATTTTGAAGCATACGCCGAAACTTGTTTCGTGTTTCTGCTGAGGCATTTTCTCCCACCAGCGCATCCAAAAGCCGGTTTTCTGCTCGCTCATGGGCAGCTTGCACCACATCCCGCCGTTTAACATCGCGAAGCATCCCCAAGGAGGCATCGACCAAATCACGGATAATACTTTCTACATCCCGGCCAACATAGCCAACCTCAGTAAATTTAGTGGCTTCCACCTTAAGAAACGGGGCCTGTGCCAGCTTTGCTAATCTACGGGCTATCTCGGTTTTTCCACAACCGGTCGGGCCAATCATCAAGATATTCTTGGGTACAATTTCCTCTCGCATTTCCAGCGGAAGCTGGGCTCTACGCCACCGGTTACGCAATGCAATCGCTACAGCCCGTTTAGCATCGTCCTGGCCAATAATATAACGGTCAAGCTCTGTTACAATTTCCCGTGGGGAAAGGGTTGGAATCTCCATTACTCATCCCCTTCAGATTCAGTATATTCCAAAGTTTCCAGAATTAGAGAATGGTTCGTATAAACGCAAATATCGCCTGCAATCTTCATCGCTTTACGAGCAATCTCCTCTGCATCAAGGGTCTCTATTCCAATTAAGGCCCGTGCCGCTGAAAGGGCAAAGTTCCCCCCCGATCCAATAGCAATAATGCCATCTTCCGGCTCTAACACATCTCCATTCCCGGTTAAAGTAAATGAATGATAAGCATCGGCTACGGCCATCATGGCCTCGAGTCGACGCAAGTAGCGATCTGTCCGCCAATCTTTGGCCAATTCAACACAGGCCCGTTCTAGCTGACGGGGATAACGCTCAAGCTTGGCCTCTAAACGTTCGAGCAGGGTAAAGGCATCGGCTGTAGCACCGGCAAAACCTGCTAAAATATCGTTATTATTCCCAATGCGGCGCACCTTGCGTGCATTGCCTTTAATAACAGTTTGCCCTAGTGTAACCTGGCCGTCACCAGCCATGGTCACCTTATTTCCCTTACGGACACATAAAATAGTGGTACCATGCCAACCAACGGGGTCATGGTTATTTGTAAAATGATGAATATTATACATAGCCATTATAAATAGAATTACTAAATGAAAACACAAGAGAGAGCAGCATGCGCAAAGCCAATAAAAAAGCAGGCTGTAAAACTTTTACCTCTTTATAGAGTAGTTTTATGAAAAGCCTTTTTTTTGTAAAAAGCGAGCGCAATAGAATTACTGCGTTTCATATCATCGCTTTCCCCCATAAAAAAGAACTTTCTTAAAAGACCCCTAAACTGAAACATCTCAGTACCTGGAGGAAAAGACATCAACAGAGATTCCGCTAGTAGTGGCGAGCGAACGCGGAGCAGGCCAGTAGCATGAGCGATATTGAACAGAACGGATTGGAAAGTATGGAATAAAAAATCACTGAAATTTATGGAGAAGAAACCAGCTCTTCGACCTTTTGCATTAAAGATGTTAACGAAAAAGGTTTAGTTAAAACCTGTATTTTTTTAGTAAGGGAAAGACCATTCGTTATGCCATGAGCATAGCCTGTGATAAAGAGAACCGATATAGCTGGCCAAATGGTATGAGCCAAACGGGCAACTTCTTGCCCATTCAACCCTGGTAGGCCAACATCGGTTAGAAGCAGATCAACCTGACGATTCTCCCCTTTCATGGCTTTTATCAGGCTTACGGCTGCCTGGCCATCTTCTGCCTGAAGAACAGAAAACTTCATATCATCTAGCAAATCAACAAGTAAGTTACGCAAAACAGAATCGTCTTCTACGAGCAAAATGGTTTTTTGTTTCATAGTTTTTGGCGCTAATACTGCAAAATTCTCTTTTTCAGAGAGATTGGGGAATAGATGAACCGAACCCTGCCCAAAAGAAGCAGAACAATAACATAATTCTCTTTTTATAAGGCTATCCATCTATACCTATCCCTAACCTATCGCTGGCCAACACAAAGCAACCTCTCTTCCTCGTCGTCATTCTTTTCTTTTTTGAAAAATACGTACAATCTTAACAGGGGATATAAGAGTTTTTCCAATCAATTCAGACCCTATCACTAGAAGTTCATCTTACCAGGGAGGGGACCAAAGAGGAGAAAAGACAAAACGCTGCCCGTTTCGGACAAACCTGGTCTTTACCCTCAAAAAAAGCAGGATGAAAATAAAGGCCAGTATCGGGTTGGGAGGGCTGGAAGATTGTGGTGATCACACCTGCAGAATCGGTCTGACCCGCTCTATTTTCTGCCTTTCTGTTTCTGCCTTCCTGCACAGCAGCTGGGCAAGATAGGTACGGGTTTCCTCAAAAGAGATCGCGTTTGTTTCCGACGAGAGTGGGGTGGAGGCCGGTTCCTTCCATTTGGGTAATCGTTGCCAGATGCGAGTACCATCTTCAATGCACATTTAGGCTTCAGTGCACATTTAGGGTGGGGCGCACGAGGTGAGGCGTATCTAAATGAGGGTATCTGGAGTTGGATATGTGGAGCGATGGAGGGCATCCAAGCCTATAAGGCGCCCAATAAGTGTTGGGAGAAGAAAAAGTATGAGAGCAGCCTTCTGTCCTCTGGCGCACTGGCAGAGAATGATGAAAGAGATTAGGCAGAAATCAGCCAACAAAATGCCAATTTTAAAGGAATTTTTCCCTAATATTTTGGGTAACGGGCAGAAAAAGCTGAAAGCAGCTTCCTTTCCCAACCTCGCTCTTAATGCTAATATTGCCCCCTTGCTGCTTAAGAAAGCTATAAACAATGGCAAGCCCCAACCCTGTGCCGTCCCCTCCATGTTTAGTGGTAAAAAACGGTTCAAAAATACGAGACTTCACCTCTTCAGACATGCCCATTCCGGTGTCAGTGACAGACACCATAATATACTGACCAGCTAAAAGCTCCTGGCCTTGTTCATTGGGCTGAACAGTATATTTCTCCACCGCGAGGGTAATTTCCCCTCCTACTGGCATGGCATCAACAGCATTTAGACAGAGATTCATCAACGCCATTTCCAGTTGCTCTTGGTCAGTAAAGGCGCGATATGGGCCTTGCCCTTCCTGAGGTAAGTGATAGATAAGCCGGACTTGAGCAGATGTTCCCGTTTTTTTGTTTCTATCCTCAATCCTTTTCATTATGGCCTGCTCAAGCAGGGTATGTAGGCGAGAGAGGGTTTCAACAATATCAAGATTCTGGAGATTTATCTCCTGTTGGCGGCTAAAACTTAAAAGCCGTTGGGTCAGTTTGCTTCCTTTCTGGGCAGCAGAAAATGCATTTTTCAGCAAGATACGGCCTTGCTCCTCATGAACACAGGACAGCTGCTCCATCATCTCCAAGGATCCCATAAGAGAAGCCAAAATATTGTTAAAATCATGTGCAATTCCGCCAGCCATGGTTCCCAGGGCCAGCATTTTTTCAGCCTGCTGAAGCTGGATCTCAAGTTTTCTGAATTCCGTAACATCGTGCTCTATCACAACAGAAAAAGACCCCGCCTTGAACATGGTAGACAGGTTTATACGCAAAACATGCAGCCATTTTAAAGCCTTGTCTGAACTGGCATCACTCAGCTCTACCATTTCTTCTATACGGTCGGTGTGCTCGACCCGATAAGTCACACGACGCTTGAGAGCGGCACGGTTTTTTTGTTGGCATTCTTCTTCTGTCAAGCCAAGGCATTCCTCAGCAGCAAGGCCAAAACTCTGAGCAGCCTGTTCATTAAGGCGAATAAAGCAACCCCTTTTATCCTTAAAAGCCAGCCCTTCTGTAATATTGTCTAACAAACCCTGCATTAACACGCGTTCTACGGCCAAATCTTGTCCCATCTGGAAATGCCCAACGGCCTGCCTGACCATGGAAAGAAGCATGCTCTCCTCCCACGGTTTATGAGAAAAAAACATGATTCTGCCCTGGTTAAGGGCCGTAATCACGGCCTCCATATCGGCATAACCCGTAAGAAAAATAGCCGGAGCAGATGTAAACTGCCGTGCACGGGTCAAGAACTGATCTCCATTCATGCCTGGCATTCTCTGGTCAGAAATAATGACAGAGATCGTCGTGTTGGTTTTAACAATCTCCAAAGCTTCAAAGGGGTTTCCCGTTGCCACAATCTCAAATTCGTCTTCCAGAAGATCCGTCAGAGCAAGAAGAATTTCGGGCTCGTCATCAACCAACAGCACAACAGGTTTTGGGGTTTTTGGGGCGATTAACGAAAATTTCAACATGGCTATAGCCTCTTTTGAGAAATTATTTTTTACCTCCTGCTACAGGATATCCCTTTTCTGGTTTCTGGCAGGGAACAAGAACCACCATCCGTGTACCTCTTGTCTCATTTACATCCACTTCGATTCTTCCCTTATGGGCCTTCACCACATTATAGGCAATAGATAACCCCAACCCCGTGCCTAATCCCACTTGTTTGGTTGTAAAGAAAGGTTCAAATATCCGCTCTCTAACCTCTTCTTTTATCCCCTCTCCATTATCGGCAATAATAATGGCATAGCACAACCCAAGATCTGTTTGACGAAGCTCTGTCTCTATCATGATATGACCATAGGAGATGCTTTTATGCTCCAGGGCTTCAGCAATCGCATCAGCTGCATTGGAAATAATATTCATAATGACCTGATTGAGCAAAGCTGGTTGGCACAAGAGAATAGGCGGTGCCGTAAGATGTTTTTCTACACTGATAATAGTACCCAGCTTGGGTTTAAGTAAAACCAACACAGTTTCCAGAGTTTCCGGAACGTTGATTTGCTGGTATTCTGCTTCATCAAGGCGAGAGAAATTCCTAAGCCTTTGCACCAGATTCCTGATCCGCTCAAGGCCAATCTCCATAGAGGCAACCCTGCTCTGGCATTTTTCAAGCATGGCGACATTTGCATTATAATAGGTGAAATTTCGCTGTGGGTCTAAACGCCCCTCTTGATTGTCTGAGACCCCATACACATCCTGAAGTTGGGATTCCATTTTTTTCAAAAGGGCCACTATGGTATTCTTATGAGCAAGAATAAAAGCCAATGGATTATTAATCTCATGGGCAATCCCCGCAACAAGTTCCCCTAAGGAGGCCATCTTGGCCGTTTGCACAAGCTGGGATTGCATATGCTGCAACTGCTTGTTTTTATTTTCAAGATCACTGTTCGCACTGGCCAGGGCTTCAGCCAGGGCTGCTTTGGCTGCGTTGCCACGAGCCTCGGTTCGCGCCATTTCCATAACTGTTTGCCGGTCATGACGCTCGATCTCCAGCCTGCGTGTTTCATCTTGAAACAATTTTCGCTTCAAGAGAGTAGCGATGCGAAGGGCAAGGAGGTTACGCTCAACATCATAAGGAACCAGATCATCCACCCCTGCCTCGTAAGCAAGCTGAGCAAGATCCCTATCCTTTTCATGACCCGTTCCAAATGCTACGAGCCTAAGGGAACGCCCAGTGGTTTTCAGCATTCTTTCTCGCTGTTCATCAATAATACGGCAAAAGGCAATACTGTCAAAACGATAAGAGAGAAGATCGACAATAAAACAATCGGGCCACTCTGCTATGGGGTGGGTGTCAGAATAAGCAAAAATCTCACAAGGGTCAGACAATGTCTGGACATCGTGCCCATCTTCCCTCAAAATATCTAGTAATACCTTGCTCTGATCCTCATCAGGATCCATAACGACCAGAATGCTGGCCCTGCGAAACCCCGTAATGGAAGGGCGGTTCTGCACCTCATCTTGCTGACGTAACAAGGCCCTTATCTTAAGGATTAATAATGCAGAGCTCGCTTGCTTGCTGATACAGTCATCAGCACCACTTTCCAGCCCCTTTCGCCCAATTTCCTCTCTGTGATTTTCGCTAATCTGAAGGAGAACCGGCAAAAACCAAGTGGCCGCCCCAATTTTGACCTGGCTTACAAGCTGCCCCCCATTCATTCCTGGAAGGTGATAATCCACCAACATTAAATCAGGCACAATATTATCCAGAGCTGAAAGTGTCTCTTCCGCATTGGAGAAACGGGTCACCTTAAACCCATGCTGTTCAAGCAGGGCAGAGGTTTGCCGGGTCTGCTCATCTGAGGCCTCAACTAAAACAATATGAAAAGGCTTGCCAGAATTTTTTTTCATCTTGTTTTAAGCTTCTTTTTAGTGATAACCGCCATAATAACAGTATCTCTCAATGTGTTTCATCGATGGAATTTTACTTTATTGCTTGCCCCCACCATTTTAGTTAAACTAAAACAGTGTTGCAAAAACTATTCAGGCCAAATCCAAAAGTAAAGTAATGCACCTCTATGAACAATATCTTCTCCCGCCTTCAGGATAAAACCCCAACCCCTTTATCGTCTGCTCCAAGCAACCACCCTGCCCCTATAACCTCTATTTTCTCTCTACGAACAATCCTGTGGGCGATTATACACTGCGCCTTTTATTTTACACAGCAATTGGCTGAACTGCTGGCCCCGCTTTTTCTTATTGTGGGTATAGGCTGGAGCTTTCTGCCCCACACCTTACAGGAACTAGGCCAAAAACTGGCCAGTGCTGAACCGCAAGCCTCTCATCTGGCAGAGCCCCTTTCACATATTATTCCCAGTGAAATTACCATCTCTCATTACACCCTAACCCCACACGGCCTGATCGTTGACGGACTTCTGCTTATGCTTTTAGCAGCCATTGGGGCAACCGTCAGTGCCCTCGCTGCCCGCGAACTCTAAAAAAGCCTTCGGGATTAAACATCCTTGCTGCCATCGGCTTATCTCTTATCTCTTATCTCTTATCTCTTATCTCTTATCTCTTATCTCTTATCTCTTATCTCTTATCTCTTATCTCTTATCTCTTATCTCTTATCTCTAAGAGGATCAGCTTGCCTTTAATTTTTTGCAAATCAGAAAAATCTTTTCCTCCAAGAAAAGAGAGCCCCTATGATCCGGCTGGATAACGTAAGCGTTCGTTATAAACGTTCATCTCACTTACAAACGCCCTTACAAAACGTAAACCTTACAATTGGGCAGGGGGGGTTTCGCTGGCTTATTGGGGATTCCGGTGCAGGAAAAACAACCCTTTTACGGGTTATTCACCTCCAAGAGCGCCCAAGCTCTGGGGAGCTTGAAATACTTTCTACACCGATCAACTATAAAAAACGCCATATCCTTACCGACCTGCGCCAGAAAATGGGAATGGTGCATCAGGATTTCCAGCTGCTGGAGGAGCTGACAGCCTATGACAATATCGCCCTCCCCCTGAGGCTTAAACATATTGGTGAACAAGAGATTCAAAAAAAAGTCCTGCCACTATTAGACTGGCTTGATCTTTCTGAAAAAGCCCATACCATTCCCTCTAAACTCTCTGGGGGTGAGCAACAACGCATTGCCATTGCCCGCGCACTTGTTATTCGCCCTTCTATCCTACTTCTAGACGAACCAACCAGTGCACTAGACCAAAACCAGATATTGCGTTTCATGGAGTTGGTAAAAACATTGAACGAGCAAAAAACAACGGTTATTTTTGCAACTCATAATACTGCCCTAATCAATCAGTTCCCCGCCCGCCACATTCACATGAAAAAGGGGCAAATCACCGATGAAGGATAAACACCTGAATCCTTCAGATCACTCCCGCTCATCAGATGGGCTTTCCTTACGGAAAACCCTTGTAAGCCGGCTGCTTCCCTTTATGGTGGCTGCCATGGGCCTATTGGCCTCCTTTGCCTTTGCAGGATCTTATGGGGCCCATATTTTAGCCAAGCGTTGGGTTAATGGAGCGGCCTCTGTCATTATTTTTCAAGTCCCAAAACTTCCTGCCGTTAAACTTCCCCCCATCGCCCAAAAATCTTCTTCCCCTCAAACGCCTTCTGCTGAGAATGCAAACTCTCACGAAGCTTCCCTGCCAGAAACACGAACCCAAACCCTCATGGCTTTACTGACTCAACCCAACAAGGCCATTCTCTCCGTACATCAACTCAGCGCTGAAGAAATTCACGGCCTGCTGACACCTTGGCTCGGGCTTTCCCCTTCTGCCCCCCATGCTGCTCCTTTGCCCTTACCCGCGCTTCCGAATGAGAGCCAAAATAAGGACCCCACCACGTCTTCTCAAAAACAAAACCTTTTCTCCCTTCCCCTCCCCGACCTAATCAAGGTTCATTTAGCCCCCAATGCGGCCCTCCCTGAACCTATTATTCAGCAATTTCACCATCTTGTTCCTGATGGCTCCATCGAAAGAAGTACCCAATGGAGTACCCGCCTCCATGTTTTGGCGATCAGTTTGCAGCTCTGTATAACCATAGCCTTAGGAGTAGTCGTGGCCATTTCCATTGCTGTTATTACCATCGCCACCAAAGCCGGCATTACTGCCCGTAAAAATGCCATCGGCATTATCCATTCCCTCGGGGCATCAGATGGATATATTGCCCATCGTTTTTCCCGTCGGATCGCCTTTTTAGCCTTTTTAGGCGGGCTTGCAGGCACACTCCTTTCCCTTCCCTTTCTGATATTTTTGGCCCAAGTGGTTGAACCTTTCTCGAAAGGTGCGCTGCAAAACCCCTCTTCTCTCCCTGCATTGGCACTCCCCACCACCACTTTGAATAAGCTGATCACCACCCACCAGCATTTGGCACCCGTTCTACCATCTCGGACTACCACTGCCCATACGCTTTGGTTTGAACCCGCTGTTGCGCTTTCCTCTCCATTGCTTATATCCTTATTGATGATCCCTTTCATTGCTGCCTTTATTGGGTGGGTAACAACACAGATTACTGTTAGAACATGGCTCAAACGTCTTCTCTAAACAGACTTTCAAGCAAGTACAAAAAAATTGCCCTAGGAACCACCATGGTTTTGGGTGGTATGACCTTGGCATGGCTCGTAGGATTTACCTGGTTTTTTGCAGATTCTCAAAAAATGCGTCCCCTGCCTCCCTTTCCAGTGGATGGCATAGTGGTTTTAACAGGCGGCCCCAACCGCATAGAAACAGCCCTCTACCTTCTTAAGAAAAACAAGGCAAAATATTTGCTTATTTCAGGGGTTAACCAAGAAACAACCTTAGATGAGCTGCAAAGACTTATCCCAGCAGAGATCTCCCCTGCCTTAAGGCAACGAATTGTACTGGGCCACCATGCCTTAACCACCCTTGGCAATGCTGCTGAAACAACAAGCTGGGTTCAGGCCAACGATATGAAAAGCCTTATTGTCGTAACAGCAGGCTACCATATTCGCCGAGCAATGACAGAAATGCGGGCCGTGCTACCACAAACAGCCCTGTACCCCTACAGTATTAATTCCCCCATTATGAAACAACCTTATACCTCCCACGCCTTATATCTTTATATGCGAGAATATATGAAATTTATTGTAGCCTACTTAGGTCTTACTCGTACCTACTCCCTTCTTTTTCATACCCACCCTTCACTCTCATGACCCTCATTCGTTCTATTATTTTCCTACTTTATTTTATAATGCTCACCCTGATGATGGGTGTTTTGGCTTTTATCATACGCTGGTTTATACCCCATTATGCCCTAGCCTATGCTAAATGTTGGACGGCCCTTTCCATTTTTGGGCTTAAATGGATATGCCACATTCAAATTGATGTTCAGGGATTAGAGAAATTGCCACAAGATAGGCCTTTTCTTATTGCCTCCCAGCACCAGTCTGCCTTTGATACATTGGTATGGATGAATATCCTTTCCCGACCGGCCTATATCATGAAGCATGAGTTAACCCGTATCCCACTTCTGGGCCCCATGCTCCTTCTGGCAGGAATGATCCCCATCGACCGCAAGGGCGGAAGTGCTGCACTGAGAAAGCTTACTGCTACAGCCATTGAAAAAGCAGCCCAAGGCTTTCAGATTATTATTTTCCCGCAGGGAACCCGCACCTCCTATGGAGAGCATCTGCCCATTCAGCCCGGAATTGCCCTTTTAGCTAAGGAAACGAAACTTCCCATTTTTCCAGTTATCACCAACTCTGGCCTGCACTGGCCTAAAAAGGGAATATTAAAATTTAGGGGCACTATATACATCCGTGTTGGCCTCCCCCTTTCTCCCACCCTTCCCCGTAAGGAGCTTCTTACCACCTTACAGGAAACATGGGAGAAAATGGAGAAACAACCCTTTTAGCCAACCACTCCTCTCCTCAGCGCCTCTCCACAGAGAAAGATTAAGGCCTAAACAACGGTAAGCAGCCCTTAAAGGGAGGGAATTTATTAGAGAAGGTTTTATTAAACGAACCAAAAAATCCTTTAAGATAAAGACAATGACACAAAATGGGGTTTGGCCAGTTTATACCCCATTATTACGCAATACTGTACGTAAATCCCTGACGACGGGGAAAACCTCTACATTCCAATCTTTTTTGCCTTGATCAATCCAGGCCTTTTGCTCAAGCTCAACAATGTCCTTATCTTCTAGAAAAATCTTGTAGGTAAACAGGCCAAAAACGGGCCAGATTGCATCAATCAGAAAAGGGGTTTTAGGACGTTTAACAGAAAGAAGCCCAAAGGCCTTTGTCTTTTCCTGATTTTTTCCCTGCGGTAAATAACAAACCCACAAACTAATCATATCGGTTCCATCTTTACTGGTTACCCGTAAAGTTTGATAAGGATATTCGGTACGGATTGTAACAATTTCATCAATAGGTTGCTGACCATCTTCATATTGATGGTGTTTACCAAAAATTAAGGCTTCTGCCAGAGGTTGCTTATTTCCCACACGGGCAAAGCTATATTTCACCTCAATAAAATTATCGCCCGTTTGTTTCCCTAAAAACCGAGCCTTGATCCGCCCCATAATATTTCTGTGTAAAAACTGATGGTTCATATCAATCAAGTTTTCATGCATGAAAGTATAGTGGCAGTTTACTCGTGGGTTAAACTTGCGTGTTTTATAATCAGGATTAGCGGTTTCTGCCAGTTTAGGCAAAGGGGTAGTGGCAGCCTTGGTCTTATCCCCAGGAAAAATAAACACTACACCGTTCTGCTCTTGACAAGGATAAGCACAGACTCCATTTGGCAATTTCCCCTTGCCCAAATAAGGAACATCAACACATTTTCCTGTGGTATCAAAGGTCCACCCATGATAGCAACACCGAACGGCCTGCCCTTCTACCACCCCCTTGCTCAGAGGCACTTGCCGATGAGAGCAGCGATCTTCCAGAGCAAAAATCTCTCCATTTTCAGGACGCACCAAAACAATGGGCTCACCTGCAAACTCCACCGCATGGGCTTTGCCACGATCAATCTCGTATGACCACGCGATGGGATACCAATAATTGGGGTTGGCCTTTACGGTACGGAGGTCTTTTTCTCCTCCCTGTAAAATACCATTTTCTGAGTCTGAAGTAATAATATCTTCCTTAAAATCGTTTTCTTCCAAATGAGTCATCACTCTATCCTTGTTACTCTTCATAAAAATAAAATCATAAAAATAAAAACCCCTATCCTTCTAGCAAATGATAGGGGCTTTATATATATTTTTTTTAAAAACCCCTATGAGGCTTGATGCGGTAAAAGTGTGCGAGCTACGGCATCTTTCCAACCAGCAAGAAGCTGATTTCTCTCAGGCTGTTTCATCTTGGGCTCAAACACAGAGCCAATCTTCCAGGTTTTTTCTAAGGCTGCCAGATCTGGCCAAACCTCGGTCGCAAGGCCTGCCAAAAAGGCTGCACCTAGAGCTGTGGTCTCAAGTTGAACAGGACGCTCAACCTTAATATCTAAAATATCGGCTAGAAACTGACAGAACCATTCATTGGCTGCGGCACCACCATCGACTCTCACCGTTTCTGTATTACCGCCTGCTTCCTTTTTAAACTGATTCTCCAAATCATACGTTTGGTAAGCAATCGATTCAAGAGCAGCACGGGCCACATGAGCAGCCGTACTATCTAAGGTTAGACCACAAATCATCCCCTTGGCGTCTGGCATCCAGTAAGGAGCACCCATTCCAACAAAGGCTGGCACCATATAAACCCCCCCATTATTGGGGATACGGGTAGCCATATCATGGGTTTGAGCCGCATAGGTAATAAGACCAAGGCCATCACGCAGCCATTTAATACCAGCACCCGCCACAAAAATTGAGCCTTCCAGGGCATAATGCCGTACACCATTGATTTGATAAGCAATGGTGGTTAATAGCCTGTTTTCAGAATTAACTGCTTCATCCCCCGTATTGAGCAGCATAAAACATCCCGTTCCATAGGTAGATTTAACCATACCAGGTTTAAAACAGGTTTGGCCAATCATAGCCGATTGCTGATCTCCAGCCATACCGGCTATCGGAATAGAACGACCGAACAAAGTGGGGTGTGTTTCACCATAAATATGGCTGTTAGGATGAACTTTTGGCAGGATAGCCCGTGGAATATTGAATAGTCTCAGCAAGTCATCATCCCATTCTTCCTCGTGGATATTAAATAATAATGTTCGGCTTGCATTGGTAATATCTGTGGCATGAACCTGCCCATTTGTTAGCTTCCAAAGAAGAAAACAGTCTATTGTTCCTGCTGCGAGCTCGCCTTTTTCTGCCCGCTCACGAACGTTAGGAACATTGTCTAAAATCCAAGCCAATTTAGAGGCTGAAAAATAAGGATCCAGTAACAAGCCTGTTTTTTGCTGAACAATGGGCTCCAGCCCTTCTTTTTTCATGGCTTCGCATCGTTCTGCTGTTCTTCTATCCTGCCAGACAATGGCATTATAAACGGTGGTATGGGTGATTCTATCCCAAACAACAATCGTTTCACGCTGGTTGGTAATGCCTATAGAGGCAATCCTATCGACACCCCCCGCTTTATAAATTGTTTCCTTACAGACAGAAACAACATCACGCCATATTTCCTCAACATCATGTTCAACCCAGCCAGGTGTAGGGTAATACTGGTGAAATTCCTTACGGAATACAGCTTTTTCTGCTGCCTGATCATCAAAAACAATTGCTCGGCTAGACGTAGTTCCCTGATCAATTGAAAGAACATGATTTCTTGTATTATGCATAACGCGACTTTCTCTTAAGAATGAGCTTAGAATGTGTAATAATATGTCAAAAGGCTTAGAAAAGGCACGGCTTACCCCTTATTGTTGCTTTTCGATCTGGCCCTTGAATTGAAGCAATCTAGGATAACGAGCAACAGAGGGGCTCAGTTAAAGGCTTTCTTCCTTTCTGATAAAGAAGGCCTGAACCAGAAACTTATACAAACCACCCCCAACAACACCACCAATGAGTGGGGCAACAATAGGGACCCACCAATAACCCTGATTGCCGGGAAAAGCTGAATGACCCCACCCCATGAAAAAGCAGAAAATCCTGGGGCCCAAATCACGGGCAGGGTTAATGGCCCAAGCTTCCAAATAGCCCATAGAAGCCCCTATGGCTGCCACAATAAGCCCAATAATGAGTGCACCCGAATTGGCACCAGGTGCCATCTCGTTATATTGGTCGGTAACGGCAAAAATCCCAAATATAAGAAAGGCCGTTAGGACAATCTCATCATAAAAAGCATGAAGGGTCGTAATTGCCAAGCCAGGCTGGGTAAAAAACACACCAGCAGCCCCACCCGTTGCCCGCTCCAAATGATGAATCTCATTAAAATGATCAATCACCGGAACGTAAAGTGAATAAACCAGAACGGCTCCAAGAAAGGCCCCTATAAGTTGAGCAATACAATAGGGAATAACCTTTTTCCACGAAAACCCACGATAAAAGGCAAGCGCTAAGGTCACAGCTGGGTTAGCATGGGTGCCACTGACCGAACCTGTTACATAAATGGCAATTGTCACCCCAAGGCCCCATGCCATACAAACCCCCCAATACGCGGTTTGATAGGGGCTAGGCGCATAAAGGGTATACATCGCCGCTACCGAGTTACCAAAGGCAATAATAATAAAAACAGCAATGGCTTCTGAAAGGAGTTCGCCAAGATAACGTCTTTTATCAAGAATACTGTCTAGCATATCAATTTCACCCCTGGTGATTAAAAAAGGTTATCTCGGTGTTTTGCCACAGTCTCTTCTACAAAACTGTCTACTTCTCTTGATTGTTCAGCCGTAAGATGTAGCCCCATACGTGTACGACGCCACAATATATCCTCCCCCTTACGGGCCCATTCATGCTTAATTAAATAGAGTATTTCTGATTCTGTCAGGCCGCCCCCAAAATCTTTCCCCAAGTCTTCAGGCTTTTTGCTATTGCCGATAATATTAAAGGCAGCACTGCCATAAGTACGGGCCAAACGATAGAGCATGCGCTCATCAAGGAAGCCGGCCTTTTCATGTAATATGTCCAACAACCCTCCGAAGCCTGACTTGCCAAGATTACCCCCTGGAAGCGCCTTTGTGGCTGTCCATGCTGAGCGAGAAGAGAGTTCGGGAAAATAGGGAAGGAGTTTTTCCATGGCGTGTTCTGCCAGCTTACGATAAGTGGTTATTTTTCCTCCAAAAATGGATAAAATCGGAGCCCCCCCCTCTGGGGCATTAATGTCAAACACGTAATCACGGGTAACAGCAGAGGCATTTTGGGCAGAATTATCATAAAGGGGCCTTACACCTGCGTAACTCCAGACAACATCTTTTGCAGAAATTTTCTTGCGGAAATGACGGTTAATGGTTTCACACAGATACGAAACTTCTTCCTCTGAAATTTCAACAACCTGGGGGTCTTTCTTCCAGGGAATATCGGTTGTGCCAATCAGCGTAAACTGCTCCTCATAAGGAATGGCAAAAACAATCCGTTTATCAGGATTTTGAAGGATATAGGCGAAAGTCCCTTCGTACAATTTGGGAACAATAATATGGCTGCCCTTCACAAGGCGCAGGTTCTTTTCATGCCCAAGGGAGAGTGTATCACTCAGGATAGAGCTTACCCACGGTCCAGCCGCATTTACCAAAACCTTGCACCGAACGGTGGTTTGCTTTCCTGTTGTTGTGTTTTCAATTTCTGCAACCCACTGATCCTGGTCTCTTTTAGCCGATACAAGACGGGTATGCACCCTAACATCGGCCCCATGGCGAACAGCATCTATGGCGTTCAACACAACAAGCCGGCTATCCATAACAGCGCAATCAGAATAGATAAAACCCCGTTCAATTGAAGACTTTATGGGGGCACCATAGACCGTATTTTTAAAAGAAACCCCTTGGCAACGAGGTAGCGTTTGTTTTTTCCCCAAATGGTCATATAAAAAAAGCCCAAGGCGAACCAGCCATGCAGGCCTTACATTATTCTCATGAGGAAGCACAAAACGCATGGGCCAAATAATATGAGGTGCAATCTTTAAAAGGTTTTCCCGTTCTGTCAGGGCCTCCCTGACAAGGCGAAATTCATAATATTCCAAATACCGTAAGCCGCCATGGATCAGCTTACTGCTTGCCGAAGATGTATGGCTTGCGAGATCATCCTTTTCTACGAGCATGACTTTAAGCCCACGCCCAGATGCATCTCTGGCTATGCCAGCGCCATTGACCCCACCACCAACAATAAGAATATCTACCTGTTGGTGTGGTTCACCTTCATGATTAACCATCAATTATTCCTATCTATATCTATTATTTATTAACTATTCATTTTAATATAGTGACTGATAAATCGAACACTCAGGTCCCTTTTATTCGTGACCACACGCCATAGATTTTAAGAGCATTATTTGTAATCCGTCACGAAAATATTAACTGTTTTTTATCAAAATCATTTGATCACAGTTAATAGGCCATAAAGTCGCCCTCAAATAATTTTTACTTCATAACGGTCTTATAGCGGTTCTAGTTTCACACCATGAGGGTAAGAAGACCCATACATTCTTGGCAAAAACCAGCCCCTCATTTTTTTCCTCATATTTTTAAAAATAAAAAACAACGCCGATCATTAAAACGATTGTCAATACGTTCTCTTTCCATCACATTGGAAAACCAATGATACATAAAACCAACGATACAGTTCCAAATCCCGACAAAGCCTTAAATATCGATGAAAATATTTCTGTCTGCCTGCTCTGGTGTGCTTTCTTTTATTCGGCAAAAATCCAGGCTGCTCCTTCTTCTCGCCGTTGTGGTCATTCCCTCTTTTGTGCTGACTTACCATGTGATTTGGAATCAGGTTGAAAACCACCTAGAACAAAACCTTAAAGACTATACCAACACCCTTAAAAACCGTGGGTGGATCATTCCTAAATTTTCCTATACCAAAGCCGGCTGGCCGTTTTCGGCCAAGATTGTCATCACCAACATTACCCTTACAGGCAAACTTTCCCCCTGGAACGAAACCATACAATGGTCAGGCAGAGAAATTGCAGCAAATTTTACCCTTTTACATCCCTCAACAATACGGTTCGATATTCAAGGCTTACAAGCTTTATCCATTGGACCGAAAGAGAATCCAGAAACACCCCTCTCCTTTCCTCCGATCAGGTTTTGGGCCCAAAAATTCTCTATTTTGGTGCCGGCATTCTCCACTTCCATGCTTCACCATGCCAAAATAGCAACCCAGCTCTTTCATATTGCGCTGGCAGGTGCAGGGCCAGACAATGTCGTTATTGTTCCAAAGCTTGAAAGTGAAATTCTTTGGACACCCACACAAGCCAGCAAAACCACCCAAACCCAGATTTCCTTAACAGCAGAAAAAGTTCAGCTGCATTCATCGCTCAAATGGCCTTACGACCGAATGCTCTCAGACGTTGAATGGCAAAGCACCCTGACAGGGCATTTACCCCAACCGCCTTTTACAGAACACTGGTTTTCCTCATGGCAGAACAGGGGAGGAAAATTTACGGTTCAAAACGCCAAAGCCAAATGGGGTCCACTCAACATTGCGTTCTCTGGCACATCGGGCCTAGCTCCCCTAGCCACTTCTGCTCACAATCCTTCTACCCACAGCCCTTCCGTTCCCACTCTCGGAGGAGCCTTTGTCCTTGAGTTAGAGAACTACGAAGCCACCCTCAAACTCCTCCAGCAAAGACGAGCAATTTCCCCCGAAATCTATAGTCTTTTAAAAACTTATACGTCTTTGCTGACCCAGGCAAAAACCTCAGATCCAAAGCCTGCCCTCAAACTTCCCTTATCATTCAAAAATAACAGACTGTATTTTGGCAATATCTCCCTAACACCCGTTCTAAAGTGGATTCAAAGTATTATGAATTATAATACTTCCCCTACTATTGTCAGATCTCACCTTTAAGTAATGTTATACTGTATTACTATTTTTTTCTTGCTCCAAAGACTGCAAGCATATTAGTATTCGTCCACTTATTTTAATTTTTTATTTTACCTGGAGAATCACATGGCTTTTGCCTGTACCGGATACGCTGCGCAATCAGCAACGACCCCGCTTGCCCCACTCTCTTTTCAAAGGCGTGAAACCGGCCCAGATGATGTTCGTATCGAAATTCTCTTCTGTGGTGTCTGCCACTCTGATATTCATACCGCCCGTAATGAATGGCGCTCCAGTGTCTACCCTGTTATTCCAGGACATGAAATTGTTGGCCGTGTCACAGAAGTAGGCCAAAATGTTACAAATTTTAAAGTCGGCGATATTGCAGGGGTAGGGTGCATGGTTAATTCATGCCGTAAATGCCCTAGCTGCCTGGCTGGAGAGGAACAATATTGCGAAGTTGGAATGACGGGCACCTATAATGACCCCGATAAAGACATGCCCGGTCAGCGTACTTACGGGGGTTATTCCAAGTTTATTGTTGTTGACAAAAGCTTTGTGCTCAACATTCCCAAAAATCTTGATCTGGCTGCAACAGCGCCCTTGCTGTGTGCAGGCATTACCACCTATTCCCCTTTACGGCATTGGAAAGTTTCCAAGGGGCAAAAAGTGGGTATTGTTGGTCTTGGTGGGTTAGGGCATATGGCCGTAAAATTTGCCAAGGCCCTGGGGGCCGATGTCACCTTATTTACCACCAGCCCAAGCAAGGTTGAAGATGGTAAGCGCCTTGGTGCGCACCATGTGGTTATTTCAAAAGATGAGCAAGCGATGAAGGCTTTGGGGAGATCGTTTGATTTTATCCTCGATGCTGTTGCTGCCCCTCACGATATCAACCTTTATTTTAACCTTTTACGGAGGGATGGTACATTGGTTCAGGTAGGAGCACCTGATGAGCCTTTATCCGTAGAGGTTTTTTCGTTGATCTTCCCACGGCGTAACTTTGCAGGCTCCCTCATCGGGGGGATTGCAGAAACACAAGAAATGCTCAATTTCTGTGGTGAACACAATATTACAGCAGATATTGAAATGATCCGTATGGACCAAATTAACGATGCTTACGAGAAAATACTCGCCAGCAAAGTTAAATATCGATTCGTTATTGATATGTCTACCTTGCCAGAGAACGCCTAACCCCTTCTGAATGACAATAGAAAAAGAGGGGAGCAGAATTCTGCTCCCTTTTCTTTTTATTAAAAGATTTCTACAAAAAATACGAGAATAGAAAACCGGGTAGCCCCTAACAATATCTTAGAGACAATACCTGAGAATAGAGGATATTGAACAGAATAAAGAGTGTTGAACAAGGGCAGTGACCCAGGGCTTCCTTATCCCTCTGCTGAAATGATCAAGGCTGATCTCCCCGCCCCTATCGTGCAAAGTCTACGCCCCCACCTCTAAGATTGCCGCCCTAATTGGTATAGAACACCCAACACCACCCCACTCCTTAAACATTGTGCTCTCACTGTATAAAGAGAACTCTATGAATAAAGGGAGCTCTATGAAATGGTACAAGGTTTTCCTATTATGTATGGCTCTAAAAGGTCTGGAGTCCATAAGATGATGGTAAGAATCGCCATCAAATTCTAAACTTTTTCCAAGCTTTAAAGGGGGCTACCATGGCGATACCCTGTATACCATATCAATCTGTGATCCAGAAGAGGGCATGCACACACTATTTAAAGGCATCGTCCCTCAACAACCCATTCTTGACCTACTAGTTACTGCCGAGCACCGCAAAAGTTTTGATGTTTTTTTAAGTGGAATGAACTCCATAGCCAACTTTGGCCAAGCCTTCCTGAAAGCAAAAAGTTCTGGTTTTGGCTCTTGGAGAATGCTTGCGTCAAAAGAGTTCACCCTCCAAGGAATAAGGAATAAGGAACAACGACATCCCCCATTAAGGTAGAAAACACATCTGAGGCATTTTCAACATCACTAACTGTGACTTGCAATAAAGTGCGGGTAACCGGGTCTAGGGTTGTTTGCCATAACTGGTCATCATTCATCTCTCCAAGGCCTTTAAAGCGGTTGATACTCACCCCTTTACGCCCTATAGTCAAAAGTTTTTCCAATAAACTCGCTGGCCCTGCAATAGAATGCTCTTCTGCTTCCATCACCAATTGTGCAGGTTGAGCAAAATGGTGAATATATTCTTCATATTCACCCGTCAATTTCTCAACTTCGCTTCCTCTGAGGCGATCTTTGGAAAGATAATAGGATTCCCTTACCCCCCGAACGGTTCTGACAAATTCTACTTCTTTCTCACCAATGCGAACCTGCCATCCTTTTTCTGCTGTTAGGGAATTGGCATCCAAACGTTTTTGTAACTCTTCAAGAGTCTTTTCCGATAGATCAGAACATAAGCCTGAGAGAAAAACCTGCTCCATAATCCACATGGGAATTTTGGATGCTAAGCGGTTCAGAAGAGAAGTAAGATGATGCAGTCCCTTTGCCCTTTGCATAAAGTCATCTCCTTCCAAAAAGAGGACAGAGGACAGAGGACAGAGGACAGAGGACAGAGGACAGAGGACAGAGGACAGAGGACAGAGGACAGAGGACAGAGGACAGAGGACAGAGGACAAGGGATATGCAGAAAATATATATTTTTGCTAGACCGTCTTGAAAAATTTTTGAACATTTCTTTCAGAACCGATCTTTGGCCAGACGTAAACGAGTAAATTCTTCCACCGTTTGAGCCAAAAGAAAGGGGTTGGTTTTTTCCTCCTCTTCCAATGATACAGGAATGGTAGGCTGTCCTTGCTCCCGTAAGGTTTTAACCTGCTGGACCCGTGCAGTAAGAAAAGGAGTCTCCGCAACAATAGACTGGGCTACTACAGATTGCGCAAAAGCGGCATTGGAGAGTGTATATTCATGACCACAATAAACCTCAGTATTGGGAGGAAGTTTTTCAAGTTTTTGCAAACTGTTGAACATTTGAGCTGCTGTACCTTCAAACACTCGCCCACACCCTAGGCTAAAGAGGGTATCTCCAGTAAAAACTACCCCACTATTTTGCCCACTATTTTGAGCGTAATAGCAAATATGCCCCAAAGTATGGCCAGGTGTCTCAATAACTGTAAAATGCTCTCCGCCTAAAGCAAAACCCTCCCCATCTGCAAGGAAAACATCTAAAGGGGGCATTTTTTGTTTTTCAGCGGCTGGACCATACACTTTCGCCCCATATTTTTCTCGTAATTCCCTAACGCCACCAGTATGGTCTGAATGGTGGTGGGTCAGCAAAATAGCATCAAGGATATGAGATTTTTTTTCCAAGGCTGTCATCACCGGGCCTGCTGCCCCAGGATCAACAACCGCCATAAAATCCTCACCTTGCAATAACCATATATAATTATCAGAAAAAGCCGTTAGTGGAACAATATTCACGCTTCATCCCTCCTCTTACCAATAAACTCTTCTCTCCAATAGTTCGTTATCCCCGATAGTTCATTATCCAAAGATTGGCTTGGAACCGCCAAAGAAATATTTATAAATCCTATTCCTCGTTGCACAGTTTCAGGCTAGTATTTATTTGCATGCTAACCACCCCTCCAACGTTTCCACAATCATGGTTGCATAACCGAGCTGCTTTTACTTTAAACCACCCTTTCAAGGTTTTTTAAGCGTCTGTTTTCCAGCCTCTCAAGGCAAGGCCACTCAAAAGATGGAACATACCCCTTCACCACAAGAAATGCCCCTTGTCTGCTACAACGCTTTTTACAATACCCCTGCCGGACAGGCTTTCAAAAAGCATTTAGGCCGGATATTGTTGCAGATCTGGCCCACACTTCACCATCTTTCCTTACTTGGCTTGGGGTATACAGCCCCCTATATCCCACTCTGGCAAGAACAAACCCAACCCACCATGACACTTTGGCCGGTCGCTGAGCACACGCCCCTCACTTTTCCCAACCTCTCTCAGCATGACAATTTTTTTCCTTCCTGTTGTATCAGCTCTAGCGAGAACCTTCCCTTTCCCGATTCCAGTATCGATAGGATTTTTCTCATCCACCCTGCTCTCTCTCGCAAAAGCCTTTTCCATCTTATAAAAGAAAGCCGGCGTATCCTTAAGGAGAATGGCAGCATGATTATAGCCCTTCCCAACCGGTATAATATTTTGGGGTATATGTTTCCCTTCCATTTGGAAAAAAAATGGGGAACCTTTCAATGTGATCGGTTATTCTCCGCAGCTTCCCTCAGCATCCAAAAGCAATATTTTGTAAGCTTTTCCCCTATTTCCCGCATACCAGAACCTCTCTATCAAGGCTTGGATTTTATTGGAAGAAACCTTTTTCCCTTCCTATCTGGCTTTATTCTGACAGAGGTTTGTAAAACCGTCTATAACCCCATTCCTAAAGAAGCCATGCTTTTTTCAAGGCGTCTTTTAACGCAATCTCTTTCTCCTCAATATAACAATGCCAACCATTATCCCCAAAACAGTACAGAGAAAGAATGGACGCAAACCTGATATGGATTAAGTTTGCGCCTATCTGATTTTCATCCTATAAAACCATAACATGTCCACAAGCAGTCTAACATTGTCCCTGGATAGAGGTTCTTCGCATGTCGCTTATAAAATCTGCAAAACTTGTTATCGCTCCTCCTAACCCCGCAGGTTATCCGTTCATCATTGCTGGCGGAGCCCTAGCCCTTCTAGGAAAATTTATTATACCAGGCAAAGTTGGCCGCATCTGCTTTAACGGCGGTATTTTTTTTGCTGGCTTCTGCCTGTATTTTTTCAGGGACCCCGAACGGTTTCCGCCCGCCATATCCAAAGCTATTGTCGCCCCAGCTGATGGCAGAGTTATTTCTGTTGAAAAAGTTCTTCCACCCCCTGAGCTAAACCTGGGGAAAGTCCCACGCTGGCGAGTAGCCATATTCCTTTCAGTACTGGATGTCCATATTAACCGTATGCCCGCTGCGGGAAAAGTGGTTCAAACCGTTTACCATCCGGGCCAGTTCTTGAATGCAAGCCTCGACAAAACAGCTGAAACCAATGAACGAAACAGTATAACCCTGCAACTGGACAGTGGGGCAAAACTCGGTGTTGTACAAATAGCAGGCCTTATAGCCCGGCGCATTGTTTGCGAGGCCCAAAAAAACATGCGCTATGAGAAAGGCGAACGCTTCGGGCTCATCCGCTTTGGCTCTAGAACAGATCTCTACCTTCCTGAAGGGGCTATTCCCTTGGTGAGTAAAGGTCAGCGTATGACGGGGGGGGAAACCATTATTGCCCATTCCTGACCCTACCCCCACCCCAAACACCCCAGACCCTTCAGCAGCCAAAAACCAGTCGCTTCTTTTACAACGCCGATTAAAGCGCCTGCGAAAAAGTGTACGCCCCAGAGTCAAAGGCCCCTCTTTCAACAAGCTCGTCCCCAATCTGTTAACCCTTTTAGGGCTTTGTGCAGGGTTAACCAGCATACGATTTGCGTTAAACGGGCATTTTAACCTTGCCGTCATTGCTTTGTTAATTGCTGCCTGCCTTGATGGAGTAGATGGGCGCATTGCCAGACTCTTAAGGGCAACCAGTCATTTTGGGGCTGAGTTCGACAGCCTCTCAGACTTTCTAAGCTTTGGGGTAGCCCCCAGCCTTATCCTTTATCTATGGTCTCTCGATCATGCAGGACGATACGGCTTTGTACCCTGCATTATGTTTACCGTTTGCATGGCGCTTAGGCTTGCTCGTTTTAATGCAAGCCTAGGGCTGGAGGAAAGCCGCATTTTCCTCAAACCCAAATATGCCAGCAATTTTTTTACAGGCGTTCCCGCACCCGCAGGAGCGGGACTGGCCCTTTTTCCTATATTCCTAGGGTTGGAGGGCCATAAACTTCAGTTAGAATGGCTTATTACCTTTAGCCATACACCTTTGCTTTCTGCCCTTTTTTTGGCGGGAACCTCCTTCTTGTTGGTATCGACTTTACCAGTTTGGTCTTTTAAGAACTTTAAAGTGCCCGCAGAATATGTGCTTCCCCTTTTGCTCGGAACGGGAGGATATACAGCTATCCTTGTAGCAGACCCATGGGGGGCACTGGCCTTTGCAGGAATATTATATCTTTGTATGTTACCGTTCAGCCACCGGAGCTATCTTCGCCTGAAGAAAGATGCTCATGCTCTGAAGGAAGCCCCTGATGATCCTCCACAAACGTCATCAATGCCATAAGCTCGGTTAAAATCTCCAGAGGGGAAGGAGGACAGCCAGGAATATTCAATACAGTTTCAACCCAACCTTGTGTCCCTCCCTTAACGGCATAATTACGGGCAAAACTTTCCCCACCATCGATGGCACACTGCCCCAAAGCGATAATTCCCCAGGGATTGGGAATCTGCTGCCAGGCGGCTTCAATCACAGGGGTCATATTACAGCTAATCGCCCCAGTCAAAAGAAGAAAATCCGCCTGTTGGGGCGTGGTAACAGCCTGAAGCCCCAGAGAGTTTACCCCGTAAGCACTTCCTAAAAGGTTTTCGAATTCCATGCCACATCCCCCACATTCACCCGCACTTAAAGGAAAAATCCTGTAAAGACGCGAGAGAGGAGAATATTCCGCCATATCTAATGATTTACGGGCCAGAAGATTGGTAAGAAAAATTTTTAAAATTGTCATGATAGGCCTACAAATCACATATCTAGCGCCGAAAGGGCATAGCCCAAACTCGCCAGAAGCATGCTGGCCTCGTGACAGCTTTCCTTTTCCAAAATTTTTTCAGCCAGTTGGGGGAAAAGTAAGGAGGGATCAGACCATATCAGATTTTCTACTTTTTCCTCTTTTATGGACAGCCAACACCATACCCCACCATAGGCCCCTTCTGCAAACCCTATCCCTTCGGCTTGCGCTGTCACCGCTATAGTGGGCATGGTCATTTCAAAAAGTTCTGGCTCATCTGTTTTTAACAAACCCACAACATTCTCAATAATGGTACAGGCGTTCAAGAGCTCCATCAAACGGATCTTGACCCTTGTTTCAACACAACCCTCCCTATAGCTTATAGGCTTGAGCCATTCCAAGCTATAGCCAAGCTGATGGCGCCGTAAATCTAAATCACGTCCACTGGCTCGCCCATTACAGCCATCAAGATTAAGGGCTATGGCAAAAGAAAAAGGAATAACTCCCTTCCCTTTTAAGGCCTTTCTGACCCCAATGGACTGATAATAGGAGTCCTTTAAAATACCAGCCTGAATTCGGATGTTTTTTACTTCTTCTTCAAGGTGAAAAAGTGGGTCTTCGCGAATGTCAAACTTTACACCCAGTGGATGAATGCTATCCATCATAAAGCGATGACCAGTTAGAACGGCAGACAGGCGAAAAATATTCTCCATTATTTTTTCGCAATACCCCGCCAAGAGACTCACATCCAATTGAGTAAAAACAGCCTTTAAAACGGATAAATGTGACCGGATACGCTCTAGCTCCAGCAAAATAACCCGTAAAAGCACAACCCGCTCCCCAAGTCTCACCCCTTGCGAGGCTTCAACAGCCGTAACAAAGGCCAACTGGCTTGCCACACTGGATGAGGCTGCAATGCGAGAAACCACCTTTAAGGATTTTCCTATAGAAGCACCCACTATTCTAGAGGCAATTCCTCGGTGCCCATAGCCTGGCTGTATATGCGCAGCCAAGACTTTACCATAGCTACATACCATGTGAGTAGAATAGGGGCCTTGCATCTCCCCTATTGCAGGACCCTTCTCCATAATGGCCAGAGAAGGAGATAACACTTTATTCAACTTGGGAAAGACAGGTCTAAAAACAGATTCCACCATAACAGAAGATGTTTTCAGGGGGTGGGTTTGCTTCCAGCAATTATGGTCAACAAAACTGGTGAGTTCCTCCCCTGAGAGACCCTCTATCCCCCACAAATCATAAAGTAGGCGTTCATAGATGAGAGCATTCGCCCTCGCTGTAGAAAGAGACCTAAAACGGTTACCCTCAATATCTGTACTCACGACGCATGGCTTATACCCATGCTCCAAAAACAGAGTAAATAACTGACGACCATCACTCCAAAGACCAGAAAAAAATAGGGTATCAATGGCCAATTTGTCTACAAATTCCAACCATTGGGCTTCATTTAACTCATAGTGAGAAAAAAAATCTTCCTCATAACTATAATACACCCTGCCGGAAGCTCGTTGGGAACAACTCTTTACAAAGTCTATGGCCGTTAATTGTCCGTTAGGAGCATGCTGCCCTTCCTGGCCCAAATACATGGAAAGAAGTTCTTTTTCCCACTCTCCCATCAGTGGCCCCCTTTACTTTGCCTTTGTTGTTGTGGCCACTAACTCTGTTGCCGTACCATACAATAGTGAAGAAAAAAACAAAACCGGTATCCCTGAGGCCAAAAAATAGACAAGAATAATAGCCGTAATAGGCTTAACCATCACCGTTCCACCATCCAGGGTTTCTAACGAGGCAGACTCTTGTATTTTTTGATAAAAATAATGCCTTCCTGAAACAACAAGAACGCCTAAAACCCCTATCCCAAAAATTCCAAACCAGAAAAGCTGATGAAACAAATATCTTACCAGCACGATATCCCCAATAAAAAAACCTGCTGGCGGAAGCCCGAGGCAAAATATCGTACCCACAAATAATAGAAGCTTGTTGTCGCATCCCCCTTTTTCCAACCATAAGCCCAAAGGGGTTATTAATGCCAACACCCCCATGAGCAGAAGGCTTATTGAGGTAGCCTCACCAGTTTTCAGGCCCAAGCAAGCCAACGCAGCCCCAAAATGGATGAATATGGACGCCATGATGAAATTCTTTCGGAAAGCCTGTACAATCCCCCATCCCACAACCCCTATACTGGCGGGAATAAGAAGACTGGCCTGGATACCAATATTTTCCATCCTCTCAGGCCAGCGTAATACCAAACCATAAAGACAAAGCAGAAAAAACGGAAGGAAAACCACCCCCATCCCCCTTCCCCTTTGCATTTTCTGTAAACAGACAGAAAGGCAATATACAGCATGAAGCATAACACCTGCCCCATACAAGATCAGCCCTTCAGAAACACTCATGACCCACCCAACCTGGGCGGTATCCCCTCCATAAGGGGCAAGCAAAATTCCAGAAAGGCTTATGATCCATCCTGGAAGAAAAACATGCAGGCCATTGGCAAAAGCCCTATTTTCAAACCGGGCCAGTAAAGCTTGCGGTTTAAAAAAAACGCAACTCACCATTACAAACATCCCCAGCACGCAAGCCCAGACCACATGAATATAAGTCGCTGCTATTGCGAATTGGGTAAGACCGGCCAAACACCAGAATATCATTCCATCCTTATGCTGGAATGGTTTGTTTTCCCAAGGGCGTGCAAATAGGATATGGCCAACGAGCTGAGAAAAAAGCAGTACTAAAAAACATGCCCATACAGGTTGACTATCTTCCCAGAATAAAACACTAACAGGACGGCCTGTTCTAGAAATAATCCCTATCCACCATACCAGAAACTGGATAACCATAACCGCCCAGCTCCCGCGGAGCACCCATTGCCCTTTGGGAATTCCCAGTAAAATGCTTGCCCCAAGAAAAGGCCATAATAAATACCAAAGAAAAATAGAAGACCAGTGAATATGGGCAACAGCATCCATTATGAGATTTTCTTATTCCCTGTCTTCCTATACAGGAAGGCAAACCCGTTTAAAACTACAAACAGGCCACTGACCATGCTTACTCCCCCCATAAAGCCACCACTGGCCAATAAAAACAGCCCACATGTTGAAAGCCATAACCCCAATAAGAGATCTTGAATAGAATGCTTCCTGGGGATTTGCCATATCCCTACTATAACTAAAGCCATGGCTACAGCAATGAAATGGTCAAAATACACATGTTGCTTTACAGGAGGGATACACACCAATATACAGGCTGTTACAATAACTTTGCCTATCGCCCCTTTCTGCCGATTAGTTTGTCCCTCTACGCTTCTGACCATGTCATAAGGGTTTTTACGCCGACAGCAATACCCCATGGCAATGGCACTGATAACAGGTATTCCTGAAAGGAGAACCCCATAAGGAAAAAAGGAAAAGGCGTTGGCATAAAGCTGTTTTTGCAAGGCAATAAAAACCGTACCCCCTACAAAAAAACCATAAATAACCATAGACAGGAAGCGCTCTCCTGTAAGGGTAAATGCTCCTAATAGCAAACCACCGGCCATAAGAAAAAACATTTCCCTAATGCACTCCCCACGTTAGCAACAAAGTTATACCACCCAGTAATGCAGAAATATAGCCATTACGCCTGCCTGAACCATGAAACAAAACCAATAATTGTTGGAGTATCACAAGAACAAGGGCTGCAAAAAACGTTCTTACTACAAAGACAATAATGGCAAACCCTAGCCCAATGAGCCATTGTACAAGCCCAACACCCGAAAATACCGCAGGCATGCCTATTAAAGTGGGAGCAACAACCATATCTCCTATCAATGTCACCCAAAATAACTGCTCAAGGTCGGCCTTATAAGCCATAAAAAACCAACTACGGCCAGAAAAGCTCTCCAGAATATCTTCCCCAAACTTGCCAGACCCAGACTTACCAGACAAAGATTTGCCAGATAAAGACAGTGGCTGAACAATAACCAGCAACAAAGAAATGGCTATAAGAACCTGAAAGGCAAAGTTATCGGGCAGAAAACCATACTCTTTCATCTGTTGCAGGCACCAGGCCACACTCTCTGTACCATACAAATTCATAAAAATAGCGGTCACAAGAAAAGCGGTGACCATAATCCAGACACTGTCTTTCAAAAAGAACAACACAGACAATTTTACAGTGTTCACAGCACTATGGACACCCCACACCCCCAAAAGGCGGCTTATGATAACAAGGCCTATAATCGTTAAAAATGAAGAAAGGGAGGCTGTGACCATCCCAATTGAAAATGACGGTAACAACGCCCACGCAGCAAACATGCTGACTAAAGAAAGAAACGCCGGCATAGACAGTACTGCTGCAAAAATAGGAATTTTTCTTTCTTTTATTTCCATCATCTGGGCCGTATGATCTCCCCCATAATAGGCAGAAAAAAATTCTGCCCAACGCCCGCTTATGGGTGTTTGTACCCCTCGTAGAAACCAAGACTCCAAAAACCTTTTAAACCCAACATATAAAGGGGCCATAACACCTATAACCCCCATATGCAAAACCAATACAGCTACGGAAAGAAAAAACTCTGCCATTTTCTATCTCTCCTAGACATGTTTAATTCCGCAAATACAGGATGAATAAAAGCCAGCAAACACCGGCAATCACCATAAAAGAAGCATCAGGTGAAAATTTTATTCGGGTAGAATAGGCATGAGCTATTGTTTTCTGTAAACGCCAAAATCGTTTAAAATGCCTTATTACCCTTAGTAGCACGGACTGGCTGATCTCATAATATAGTCGAACCAGCGCCTGATACCATAAAATAGGCTCTACCGGCTGATGGAGAAAAGACTGCTTTTCTGCTGACCACTCTGGCGTAAAATAAATCCCCTGCTTCCACGTAACAGGAGACATTTTAAAAGAAAAATCTGTTATCTTCCTCTCTTTCATCCATATTAACCGTGCTCCAGCATAGACCCCTAACCATACGATAACGCCCCCCAAAAGAGAAAAAGCGTAAACACCTTTTCCGCCCTTTATGAAGGGTGTATGGTACCATACCATCTGCCCAAGAAGTGACTGGTAAGAAGAAGCTTGCGTGCTTCCTTCAAAGGACCAATCGATGCGCTGAAATAAAAAAAACCAAAAAAGCGGTGTAAAGAAAAGAAACCCTAAACCTACCACCCCTAAAAAGGCTAAAGAACGATGAAGCTGACCGCCTTTTTGCTTCCAAAAAAAAGAGAATTTGCTCGTATATCCCCTTCTCAATACTCCCTCAAAGGCGGCCTCATCTTCGCTTGGAATAAGAAATTGAGTGTAGCTCCCCTCTTCTTTAATCTTATTAAGAAAGATCAGCTCTAACCCAATATGATAGACAATAAACAAAAAACATATGCCCATAAAACCATAAGCCGCCAAAAGAGCGCTTCCCCCCATTTTTCCCCAGAAACTCCCCATAAAACAGTCACCAGCAACCGTTAAAATCTGCCAACCGACTACCCCACCCTGAAGAAAAAGGATGATTAACAAAGCTATCCACCCTTCTCCTACCTGTTTCTTCGGCCATGGCAGCCCAAAGGGGTGTTCTGGCTGTTTCTCCTCCTTATCAAGCTGATGATCTAAACCTATGAGCAGGAGCATACCTCCCATAAAAACGATCCCCAACACCATAAGGCAAGCTCTGATCATTTCGCCTGCATGAAGGAAATCATGCACTCGTAAATACATGTGAGCTCCCCCCATAAACACCATAACCTGGCTTACCAATAAACGGGGCAATGCTGATAAAAAGACAGAAAGGCCAGGCTGTAAACAGACCATAATCGTCGTATGAATACCGCCGATAACTCCCATAATGATGAGGGGAAGGTCAATAAAATCTGAAGTTAAAAACATGAATGGGAAATCATGAATATATCGTAATAAAAGATATCCACCTCCTTGGGCTACGATCATTGCGCCAAGATATTTGCCAAGATCGTCTGGTCTTTCCTCTTCTTCCTCGTCAAGAGGCCCATAAAGGTTAGCCCATAGGAGAATTCCCCCCACTAAAATAAAGAAAACCACATACCCGATCAGGCTATAGGCCAAAGCCTGTTGTTCTCCACCAAACAAGGGTGAGAAAGAGGACAAAAACTCCCTTCCCCACTCATTTTTTCCAGCGCTTAAGTTTTTTCCGGCGCTTAAGTTCTGTTCAATAAAATGCTTGGGTATTGAAATAAACCCAAACAGAAAAAACAGAGCCAAAAAAGTTTTTCCCCTGTTTTTTTGCCTTTTCTGGGGGCCCTCACCTCTTCCACACCACCCAAGGCTATTATAAAATTGAACAATGAGCAGGCAGGCCAGAGATAAACCCATTATAATGGAGGTATCTCCAAAATAGACCCAGACAATAAAAAAATGATACCATAGGAATGACCTGAGCATAATAAGGCGCGCCCATAGGGCATAGCATAGGCCGATCAGGAATTGTGCAGCAAGAAAAATACAGGATAACTCATCAAGCCTTAGGAAAAAGAATAGAGTATTGGAATATTTTATGGCAGTGACCGTATTTTGCTGGAGTGCAGGCCAAAGAATGACACACACACACACCAGAAAAGCCATCCCCATAAAAAATGCCACACCATACTGCATGATCTGCTCTTGCTGCTTAACACCAGAAAGAACCAACAGTCTTTCAAGAGAGGGTACATAAATTGCCATAGGCAATAAAGTACAAATCACCAGCAACAAGGTTATGGCAGACAGAATAAACCCCCTTAACCATATTGAAACGCAGCATAGCACCGCACGGAACAGAAGCCATTCCTACACAAGAAGGAAACAAGACTGCTTTTTAAAACCTATCTTCGCCTTATCGTAATGGAAAATAAAAAGGAAAACAAACCAAATCACAACATCGCCAATGGCCATTTTTTCTTAGGCGGGGCAAAAGCCTTATCCAAATCCAGCATATCGCGCTCAGTAAGACTTATTTCTAAAGAAAGGATATTACTGGTCATATGTTTTAATGTTCCCGCCTTGGGAATAGCCAATACATCTGGCTGGCGTAAAACCCAAGCTAAGGCAATCTGCGCAGGAGTTGCCTGCCCTTCCGTAGTTATGTGCCGGGCTGCCACTTGCTGTAATACCGGGTTGTGCAACATTCTGCCCCCCTGGCCAAGGGGCGAGTAAGCCATGGTTATGACCTCTTTCTGGCGGTTATAGGCCAAAAGATCGTATTCTATCCCCCTATGGTCCAGGCTATAAAGCACCTGGTTGGCAAAACATGAGGGCATGGTATGAAGGTCTTCTAGGGTCTGCATCTCGGCGACATCAAAATTTGAAACCCCCCACGCCTTAATAAGGCCTTCATCACAAAGTTTTACAAAAGCTTCCACCGTCTCAGAAATGGGAACACGCCCTGCCCAATGCAAAAGGTAAAGATCCACATAATCAACCCCCAACCTTTTAAGGGATTTTCGACAGCTCTGCGCTACATCTTCCTTGCTGGCATTAGAGGGGAGGACCTTGGTGACCAAAAAAACCTTGTCCCTACGGCCAGCTATGGCCTCGCCCACCAGGCGTTCAGAAGCACCATTCCCATACATTTCAGCTGTATCAATAACACTTAACCCATAGTCTATCCCATATTGAAGGCTTGCAATTTCCTCTTGCCTGAGAGCGGGATTGTCTCCCATATTCCATGTTCCCTGCCCCAATACAGGAACTGACACGGAGTGAGCAGCGTAAACTTTTGGTAATCCGTTCATTGATCTCCTCCCTTATATTGTCCGGATTCAACTTATCAGGCTCTTGATAAAATTTCTCTCAATTTCCTGTTCTGATACACCAAAACATCGTGGCAATAAACTCATAACGGGCGGAGAACAATAACATGATCTGTATTCTTTAAAACCATCGCTTTATCTGTATTCTTTGCCTTAAAGCCTACGCTTTCTCCGCTTGTCAAGCGTCGCTGTTTCCGGCCATTTTGCTCTGATTGAGGCAAAAATCCATTTGGTTTCCTCTTGAGGCTCTTAACCATTTCGTGCCTACGCCACCCTCTCGACGAAGGCTATTGGCGTTGTTTCCACCCCTTTTCGTCTTGGTACCAATAAGTGGGCTGAATAGCATTGTCTTTAAAAAATTGCCATAGTCCCCTTGCCATCTCGACAGCCTGGACATTGTGGTCTTCAAAAACAACAAAAATACGTTCCAGCGCAGGATAGGAAAAGAAATCCGCTCCATCAACCAGAAAAAGACACGCTGCTTTATTCGGCACATCCTTGCCAACAGTAAGCCATATGGGAGAAAGCTCCGGATAGCTTTGCCCCTGCAAACCATGGGGAAGCCAAAATGGCTGCTCGGCTTCCCACAGGGCTAAATCCAACGCTTTCAGCAACTGAGAATCTCGGCATCTCACCACTGCTCTTTGTCGACCAGCGAGCACTTTCCCTAACAAAAGCGGTAAGGCCTGTTTAACCCCAGTGCGGGTCAGGTGGTAAAAACCGGCCTGGACTGTCTTTTGCAAAGAGTCTGTCATGATATTGAGTCCGTCATGATATCACCAAACTCTCCTCGAACTCAGCCCTATCTCTCTTCTTCTTAAAAATCAGAGGGACTCATGATAACGTTTGACAAACCTGTCCAAAAGGCGAACCCCAAAGCCACTGGCCCCCTTGGGAACGATAGGGGATGTTTTGGTAGCCCACGCCGTTCCTGCAATATCAAGATGAGCCCAAGGCGTTGAACCTACAAATCGCTGAAGGAACTGGGCTGCGGTGATAGAGCCCCCCGCACGACCTCCAATATTTTTCATATCAGCAATATCAGATTGTAGCAGCTTGTCATAAGCATCCCCTAAAGGCATGCGCCAGAGCCTTTCATGGCTCTCTTCTCCACATTCTAACAAGGCTTCTGCCAAGGACTCTGTATTACTGAAAAGGCCTGCCCGTTCATGACCCAGGCTGATAATAATGGCCCCTGTAAGGGTGGCAAGATCTACCATAAGTTTCGGTGAAAACCGCCTGGCAGCATAAGCCAAAATATCGGCCAGTACAAGGCGGCCTTCCGCATCGGTATTGAGGACTTCTATCGTTTGGCCTGAATAGCTTTTTATAACATCCCCCGGGCGTTGCGCCGTTCCCGATGGCATATTTTCAACCAGACCAATTACCCCAACAGCATTGACCTGCGCTTTACGGCCAGCCAATGCCGCCATTAGTCCACATACCGTGCCCGCTCCTGCCATATCCCACTTCATGTCTTCCATCCCGGAAGCTGGTTTAATGGAAATCCCCCCAGAATCAAACGTCACCCCTTTCCCGATAAAGGCTAAAGGGGGTGTTCCTACTTTGCCGCCTTTCCAGTTCATAATCACAGTACGAGCCCCTGCCTGGCTACCTTGAGCTACACCAAGTAAAGCCCCAAAACCAAGCTTCTCCATGGCATCTTCATCCAATATTTCGACCTCAAGACCCAATTTTTGCAACGCCATAACCCGCTGGGCAAAAACTGGTGGGGTCAGAATATTGCCAGGCTCACTCACCAAATTGCGGGTAAATTCTATGCCTTTCAGAAGGGCAAGTGCCGCAGGCCATAGGGCTTCCGCCTCCTGATATTGAGGCCCTTGAACGACCAATTTAGTAAGTTTGTTCTTTTTTCCCTTGTCCTCTTCAGTTTTGTAGAGATCAAAACTGTAACTGCGCAAATAAGCCCCGCTGGCCACCTGTACCAACATTTCTGCCTGATGGCCTTCTACTGCTATAACTGCTCCTTCGTCACCTCCCTTGAGATGAAAGGCTGCTATACCACCAGCCTCTTCAAGATCAGTTGAGGTCACCTCGGTTTTTTTCCCCAAACCTACCAGAACTATACGGCCGAGCCCTTCAATGGGGGCGATGAGCACACAGCTTTTATGCTTTGCAAACTCAAAAGATTCTGCCTTAACCGCCCGGCTCAAAGCCCCTTTTGCCGCCGTATCAACTTGCTGAAACAAGGAAGATGATAAAGCATCATCGCCAAGAACAAGGGCAAGCCCACCAGAAGAAGGCATTTGAAAGGCTGAAAAACTGACATCTAACATTTAGTATAGGCTCCAAATTCTACAATAATACGGCCCCATGACGAAAAAGCTTTCCCTACAATCCTGTAAGGCCCTTACAACATAATCCCTTCGCCGTAATGTCGCCACGATATAACCTCGATACATATGCCTGAGTGGTTTGCAGGCCTCAATGTAAACATTTCCAGCCCGTTGGCAACACGACACTGCTCACAACGATTATTATTTTCTTTTGAAAAAGACAAATAAAGTTGCAATGATCCCTACCTTATGAAAAATTAACCTTATTGCCAATATTTTATAACTTTTATTTCTCTCAGGATCATCATGACTTCCCTTGCCGATGCAGAACTCCTAGACTCCATTGGAAACATTGCCGAAAAGGCAGGAAAAATTATTGAAGAGATCCGACAGAAAGGTTTTTCCTCTTATCGTAAGGCGGATAATTCCAGCGTTACAGATGCGGACAAGGCTTCTGAAAAATACATTCTTGAAGAAATCCACAAGCTTACACCTCATATCCCAGCTATTGGCGAGGAAGAATTTTCCGCAGGGATTCACCACAAAACAAGTGATGAGTTTTGGCTGATTGACCCGCTTGATGGAACAACAGAATTTATTGCCGGCAAACAAACCTTTACTGTTAATATTGGCCTTGTCCGCCATTATCGCCCGGTTCTGGGAGCCGTCTACCTGCCTGCAACACAAGAGCTATTTTTGGGGCAAGTCGGGCAAGGGGCCAAAAAAATCCACAATGCCATTTCTACTCCCGTTCATGTCCGCCAGCCCCCCCAGGAAGGCATTACTGTATTGGCCTCCCGCCGAGACTCTCAATGCCCAGAGCTTGCCCCGCTTCTGCAAGAAAGAAATGTTCATACCATTATCCACATTGGGTCTTCTGTGAAATTCGTCAGAATCGCTGAAGGTGCAGCAGACTTCTACCCAAGATTTTTACCCACAATGGAATGGGATACGGCCGCTCCACAAGCTATTATAGAAGCCGCAGGGGGGAGTATATGCCCACTGGATTCTCCTGAAACTCCTCTTACTTACGGCAAGCCAGGGTGGAAAAATCCTTCTTTTATATGCTCAACGCAACCGGCACACTATCCACGCTAGCCGTCTATTACCTATACCTATGAAGGCATTTATATACTGAGCACTAATATTAAAGAGCATTTCATTCCAGCTCCTCTCTGCATAGAGATCACCCTCTCTTACCCTTGATTTTCATCAATCAGGTCCACTGATTTTCTCAAAAAAACTGATCTTCTCAAAAATAAGAATATGCCTCTTTAATAAAAATATGACTCTTTCAAAATGCTATCTCTTCCTTCTCTGGCTTAGGGAAAAACCTGCCTTTCCCAGCAATATTTTTATAACCCAAGGGGGATCTATTCTCTCCATATCGACAAAAATCCCCCTGAATAGAATTTAAAAACTTTTTTCACCATCTGAAGGTTGTTATAGTATCTACAAAACCTGTTTTCCCATTAAAATACTCCTGGTTAAACTGAACCTAACCAAAAAATAACCTGAGTTTGCTATAAACTAAAAATGTCACCTGTTATGGACCACATCTCTTCCTGCCCTGAAATTCTTCCTGCTACCATGGCGGGAATTGCGCGTGCCGCATGGCTTCTGCAACAGGGCAAGCTTGTTGCCTTTGGCACGGAGACTGTCTATGGACTTGGTGCAGATGCTACCCAATCCTTGGCTGTTCAGCGCCTATACCAGGCAAAAGGCAGACCCGCCTATAACCCCCTTATTAGCCATTTTCCCAGTGCGAACGTCGCTTTTCGATATGGAAAGCCCTCTGCCTTGGCCAAAGCACTCGCTGATGCCTTCTGGCCTGGGCCCTTAACCCTGATTTTGCCCCTTCAACCTAATAGCCCTATTAGCCCGCTGGCCTTAGCCCACCTTGCCACCATCGCTGTGCGAGTGCCAGACGTTGAAGCCATTCAAACCTTGCTCTCTCTAACTGATCGGCCCATTGTTGCGCCTTCAGCCAACCCTTCTGGGCGTATATCTCCCACCACCAGTGCGCACGTTCTCAATACCTTGGGAGATAGGGTCGATGCTATCCTTGATACGGGGCCCGCCCGCATTGGGGTGGAAAGCAGCATTGTTGATGTCAGTTCAGAGCAAGCTTACCTCTTACGCCCAGGTGGCATTTCCCTTGAAGAGTTGAATGCAGCCAGCCAGGGTTTGGGGAGGATCCTGCCTGCCCAAAAGCCAGAACAAAATGCCATGTCTGCCCCTTCTTCCATTATCGCCCCTGGTCAGCTTACTTCTCACTATGCCCCAACCCTTCCCGTCAGGCTCAATGCCACCCATATTCAACCCAATGAAGCCCAGCTCGCCTTTGGCAGGCCCCTCCCCGGTGGGAGAGTGACCTACAATCTCAGCCCTTCAGGAAGCCTTGCGGAAGCTGCCAGAAACCTGTTTTCTGCCTTACATGATCTGGATAAGGAAGGCCAAAGCCAGAACGTAAACGGCATTGCCGTCATGCCCATTCCCCACACCCAATTGGGGCTTGCGATTAACGATAGGCTGAAGCGCGCTGCTGCTCCTAAGGAAAACCACGAGCCAGCATGACAGAAAAAAGCAATAAAATTGACCCTAAAGAACTAAAAATCCTCTCTGACATCCTCGCATTGGTGCTCGAGGAACAATCTGGACAATCTCTCAATGCCTTAGAAGCCATTAAAAACCGGGCAAGAAAAAATAAAGTCACTGGTGGAGCCCTTAAAAACCTTTTTGTAGCGCTTGCCCCTAATCCTCCCAAGCCTCCTCCCAGAAAGCCCCGCAATACGGCATCCACTGCTAAAAGCACCGATTCATCCCCCTCAAGCCGTGCACAAATCGCCAAATTAACAGACTCCCTTAACCGCATGGATATAGAGCTTCGAACAACAAAAGCCAGAAACGACGCCATGAAAATGCGTCTTTTCCAAATAGAAAATGCCTATATCCAGCTTCAGGAAACTACAACAAAAATTTATGGTAAACGTTCTTTACGTGCGCCCCTGATTCTGGCGATCTTTTTCTGTGGTTTAATTATTGGGATTGGAGGTATGGTTGTCTATCATGCTATTCCTTCAGGCACCCCTTCAGAAAATAAATATTATCTGGGCCAGTTCCGCTAATCTCTCTCGTCTTCCCACTTCCCCCTAGGCCTGCATGCCCGATGAGTCATGAGGGGATGGTCATTCAAAAACGGATAGACCCTCCACCCTTAATAATTTTCTTCCAGAAACAAAACAGGTATTAAGGGTAAAGACATCTTCCCACCTGCATGCAGGTAGGCTACTATATTTTTGCCATCTTTATACCCGTAGAATCTGCCGTATGCTCCTCCGTATTTTTATCCAGCTGTCCTTACTCGACCGCTATATCCTTCGCCAGCTTATGGCTGCACTTTTGGCCACCACAAGCGGCCTGGCTGCCCTTATCTGGCTTACGCAATCCCTACGGTTTGTGTCCATGGTTGTGGAACGCGGGTTATCGCTTTGGGTCTTCATCCAGCTGACCAGCCTACTTATGCCGTCATTCTTTTCGGTTATCTTACCGATTACTACCTTCGTGGTTGTTCAGTTTATCTATCAGCGTCTTTCTGGGGATCGAGAACTTACAGTGATGCAGGCGGCAGGCCTTTCCCCCTATTTTTTGGCCAAACCCGGCATCATCTGTGCATTCTGGTCGATGATTGGCTGTTTTATCCTGAATATCTGGCTGGTTCCCCTCTCTTACCATTCCTTCCGCCAATATGAGTTTGAAATCCGTAATAAAATGGCTGCTTTCCTTCTCCAAGAAGGCGTTTTTACCCATTTATCTGATACGATGACAGTCTATGTTCGGGCCAAGGACAATACGGGCATTTTACGCGGGATTCTTATAGAAGATGACCGCCAAAAAGACGGTCATGCCACCATTTTTGCCGAGCAAGGCAAGCTGGTTATACAAGCAGGCTTGCCGAAAGTGGTCCTCTTTAACGGCACCAGGGAAGTTATAGACCAAAAAACAGGAAGACTAAAAGTCCTCTCTTTTACTCAAAACACTGTGGAGCTTTCATCGAGCAAGAAAGACGATACCCGCTACCGCGATGCAGCAGAAATGTCTCTTTCTGAGCTCTTTAACCCTGACCCACAGGAAATAGCCGAACGCGACTTTGGCAAGCTTGCCGTAGAAGCCCACAGGCGCTTGACCTCACCCCTTATGGCTTTTTCTTTTGCCCTTGTTGCCCTTTTTAGTGTATTACGAGGAGCTTTTTCGCGGCATGGTAATATTCTGCGGCCCTTTCTAGCTGTTCTAACCATTGTTTGCCTGATGGCGGTTAACCTTGTTATTCAAAATCTTGCAGGGCGTAATACTTTTATGATCCCCTTTATATGGGTAGAAGCGATCCTACCGGGCGCAATATGTGCCTACATCCTTTTTGAAAAAGAAGTACGCCTTTATTTCTTTACGCATAAAAAACAAGATCTCTCCAACCGGTAAGCTACGCATGTTTAAAGCTGTTACCCTTTCCTTATACATCGGGCGCCAATTTTCTTTATCGGCCATCACGATGATTCTATCCCTCACTGGGCTTGTCTCATTGTTTGATTTTATCGACCTTCTTCGCCGCGTTGCCACCAAACCAAATGTTTCCTCCAGCATTGTTACCAAAATTGCTTTATTACATATCCCCCATTTTTCTCTTGAAATTCTCCCTTTTGGCATATTACTAGGGGGTATTATCTGCTTCTGGCGACTGACACGCTCTTCTGAATTAGTGGTTGCCCGTGCAGCTGGCATTTCTGCTTGGCAATTCCTGGCGGCCCCAGTTGTGAGTGCTTTTCTGATAGGAATCTTTGCCATTACTGCCATCTCTCCCATATCATCCATTATGTTTCGCAAGGCTGAATATCTGGATCAGACCTACCTTCGCACCGGGGGAGGGCCCCTTACCTTTACCGGGGGAGAGCTTTGGGTGCGCCAGTCTGATCATGAACTTGTTCCCCATGGTGTAGCGATTATGCATGCCCAGCAGGTAAAAATGGACCATGGTAAATTATTAATTAGTGGGGTTAGCCTCTTTAGACTTGATGAAAAGGATATTCTTCTTCTAAGAATGGAAGCAGCAAATGGAGAACTTGGCAAAAAGGTGTGGAAATTGTACAATGCGCATAGCCTCCTTCCTGATCACGAGCCCCAATATCTAGGGGATATTTCTATTCCGACTGATCTTACCGTTACCCGTGTGGAAGACAGTTTTGCCTCTCCGGACACACTTTCGCTCTGGACCCTTCCTGGTTTTATAAGGCTTTTGGAACGGTCAGGCTTTTCTTCTATCCGGCACAGGCTTCATTTCCAATCGCTCTTATCGCTTCCGCTCCTGGCAAGCACCATGGCGTTTGTTGCAGCAGGCTTTTCCATGCGTCCTTCCCGTAGGGGAGGAGTCATGCGTATGATCGGTTCGGGGGTTGCTGTTGGATTCGCGCTGTTTGCCATCTCAAAAGTTACTGCTCAGCTGGGAGATTCGGGAACGGTTCCACCCTTTTTAGCAGCCTGGGCACCCGCCGCCGCTGGCCTCTGTCTTGCACTTTCCCTTCTTTTGCACCTGGAAGATGGCTAATGCAGTTTTTTCCTATCTTTAAATCATTATGGAAAAACAAAAAGCAGCATAGCCTGCTGGCTGCGACCATTATAGGAGGAACAGTCCTTATAGCCTATGCCAAACCCGCACAGGCCATAGGCTCTGGCCAGGGGTTTAGAGCAGCCCGAAACAATATTGGCAAAACCAATTCAGCCCCCATCACAGAAAAAGACCCCGTCACCTTTCAGTCCAATACAGTAGAGTATAATAACAAAACCGGTATTGTAACCTGGACTGGAGATGTGCAGATTTGGCAGAATGATAATATCGTGCGTGCTGATAAGGTAACATACGACCGCAACACAAACGTTGTTGCAGCCTATGGCCATGTCGCCATGATTGAACCAGACGGCGAGGTTCTCTTTAGCGATTATACCGAACTGAGCGACAATATGCGCCAGGCCATTATGACCAGAATGTACGCCCTACTCGCTGATAACGGCAAGCTGGCAGCAAACGGGATGCGCCGTACTGGCGGCAAGGTAAACGACATGACCAGGGCCGTTTACACAGCCTGTAATATCTGTGCAGAACACCCAGAAAATGCCCCTTTCTGGCAATTAAGGGCTTATGGTGCAACCCAGGATACAGAGCACAAGAATATTGAATTTGATGATGCCTATCTAGATTTTTTTGGGATCCCTGCCTTCTATTTCCCATATTTTTCCATTCCTGACCCTTCTGTTAAGCGCAGCAGCGGTTTTCTTATTCCTGGAATAGCCTTTAGTAGCCGTTACCTCGGCATGTATTTTACTGTTCCCTACTATTGGGCTATCGATGATGAGTCAGATGCAACCTTCACCCCCTTGATTGCTACTCGTTCTGGACCACAAATCACCGTAAATTATCGCCATCGGTTTAATGATGGCTACATCAATTTTCTCGGTGCAGTCGCCTATGATACCCGTAAACAAGATGGTTTTGTGAATGGATTTAATGAAGCCGTAGGTTCGCAAAGCGACCATGGTCTACAAGGATTCATGTTCCTAAATGCTGAGTTTTCACTCAACGAAGAATGGCGCTATGGTATTAACCTAAACCTGGCCACCTCTGCCAACTATATGCGTGATTATCGTGTCACTGGCTATGGTGGTTCTTACCTTGCTTCCTCAGCCTATTTGGAAGGCTTTGGCACGGGGTCTTATTCTAAAGTCGATGTCCAGGGCTATCAGGGCCTCAACTATGGCACCATTAATGATGTCGAACTTCCCTACGCCTTACCACGCTATACCTATAGCTATTTCGGCCAACCGGATGCCTTAGGTGGGCGTTTTAGCTTTGATACCACGGATTTTTACATCTATCGCTCAAAAGGCACAACTGATCAGAGGGGGCAGGTCTCTCTTAACTGGGATAGACCTTTTAATAACGCCCTTGGACAACAGTGGATGTTAACCATGCATGTGGAATCCACCCTCTACCATGCTACTCACTTTGATGAACAGCCTAACTATGGTCCCTCATATGGCGGGAAAACCTCTGGCTTTGTCCAGCCTACTATTGCCCTTAAAATGAATTGGCCTTTTATCCGCCGTTTCGGTGCCAATGGCACACAGATATTTGAACCCATTGTTCAGCTTATTGCCGCTCCCAATACAGGAAACAGCCTCAATCGCTATCTTCCCAATGAGGATAGCCTTGCTTACGAATTCACAGATACAACCCTTTTCGCCCTCAACCGCTTCCAGGGCACAGACCGCCAGGATGGAGGCATTCGTGCCAATGTGGGCATTCATGCCAACTGGCGATGGGATGGACGCGAAATTGATGCCCTCGTCGGAGAAAGTTTTCAGGCCCATGTGCAAAAAAACCGTATCTATGCCGGCGGTAAAACTTACGATATTACCGATGCCAATAGTGGGCTTTCCCATAAGGCATCCGATATTGTTGGCAGGGTTCGCTTTGTTCCAACAGATTGGTTAAATATTACAGCCAGAAGCCGCTTTGACCCCCATTCCAGCAAAGTGACCTTTGGGGATGGCCTGATCAATGCCGGAATTCCTCTCTTCAATGTGAATGCTGGCTACCTTTGGCAGCCCAATACCCCTTACTATTACTATGCTCGCCGTGTTAATAATGTTCCAACAAGCCTGTTCTTTCAAGATACAAGTGAAATTACCATGGGGGTCTCTACACAAATCCAACAAAACGATATCGAAACCTGGCATGCCTCTGTGTTTAGTCGGCGCAGCCTAGCTCGCAATCAATTTGTAACGGTGGGGGGATCTGTTGGTTATGCCAATGATTGCTTTGCATTTGATACCCTGTTCTTAAAACAGTATACTGCTATCGGTGGCCAAAACCGCAATTTTAACGTGTTGTTTAACCTAACCTTCAAGACCATTGGAACCTTTGGATTTAACGGATGAGCCTATTTTCCTCTATGCCATTCTCCCTCCTCGTCAATCACAAGAAAAAAAAGGTCCTGGTATGCTCTTCGCTATTGTGGAGTGCCCTCCTTGGAAGTAGCGCTATTTTGCAGCCAGCCTATAGCCGTGCTCCTGCTCATCGTCCGGCTTCAACAGCACAGCAGCATTTACCCCCTGCCAGTGACCAGAGCCGTATTGTTGCCATTATTAACGGCATTGTCCTTACTCAGAGAGATGTTGATAATAGGGCACGGCTTTTTGCAATTTCCACTGGAATTCCTATCTCTCCTGAAATTATGGAACGCATCCGACCCCATATCGTCAACCAGCTCATTGATGAGCGTTTAAGAACTCAAGCCATTCTGGGCCGCGGTATTGCCATTCCAACAGACCAGATTGCGGCCTCCATATCCGATATTGAAAAACGAAATGGTATGCCAGAGGGCGCCTTACGCCAACGCCTTGCCAGCGATGATATTGCCCTAACCACTTTAATTGACCAAATTCGAGTTCAGCTGGGCTGGAGCCTTGTTCTTCAGCAAGAAATGGGCAGTAAGGCCCATATTACCGCCCACGATATTACCCGTAGGCAGGATGCCCTAAAAAAAGAAGAAGGAAAACCCATCTATCTCATCAATGAGATTTTTATTCCCGTGGATGATCCCCGACATACCGAAAACGAGCTACGGTTTGCCAACACCATCATTCAACAACTTAAGGCAGGTGCCCCTTTCCCCATTGTGGCTGCCCAGTTTTCCCAAAGTCAATCTGCCCTTCAGGGAGGAAGCCTTGGGTGGTTACAAGAAGATAACCTTGACCCTGCTGTTGTCTCCACAGTAAGGCAAATGCCTATTGGCGCTATTTCCAACCCCATTCGTGTAGCAGGCGGCTATATGATTGTAACCCTTAATGGCAAAAAAACACTCGGCCATGACTATGGTACTGTTTTAAGTGTGCGGCAAGTTTTTCTGCCTTTTTCCACCCCGCTAGACCCTCAACACCCCACCCAACAGCAGCAAGAAACCCTGCAAAAAGCCCTTCATTACCAAAATACCCTTCATGAATGTAGTGAGGTAGAGGCCGCCAACAAACAAGCGGGGGAAAAACGCCCCTCAGATCCTGGCGAAGTTATTATGGAGCGGGTTAACCCCAGTATGGGCCAAATCCTCAATAACTTATCGATTGGGAAAATCAGCAAGCCTCTTGTCTCCCGTGAAGGAATTGACATGATTATGATTTGCTCCCGTGAGAAGAAAGACTTCTCTAACCAGTCGGCAACAGATATCGCTAACCAGCTTTTAAATGAACGCGCAGAGCAGGCTTCTCGCCAACTTAACCGCGAACTGCATCGCCAGGCTGTTATTGATATACGCCAGCAATCCCCTTCCTTACATTCTACTAATCTGTGAACCCCACCCTTCCCTCTCTACGAGAGGTTATTACCCGTTTTGAGCTGAACGCCCGTAAATCTCTCGGCCAGCATTTTTTACTTGATCCTAATATCACCCGCCATATCGTCTCCTTAGCAGGGGATATATCTGGACGTTTCGTTGCAGAAATAGGCCCAGGCCCCGGAGGATTAACCCGTGCCTTACTGGAAACCACAGCCCAACAGGTTGTTGCCGTGGAGATTGATGAAAGAGCTGTACGAGCAAGCCAATTCCTGACCCAGTTCTATCCTGAAAATAAGCTTAAAGTGATAGAAGCTGACGCCCTTAAAACAGATTTACCCCCCCTTCTTCCTGCACCGCGGCAAATTATTGCCAATCTTCCTTACAATATTGGAACCCCACTGCTTGTGAGGTGGCTTAAACAAGCCGATCAATGGGAGCAAATGGTGCTGATGTTTCAAGAAGAAGTAGCTCTAAGAATTTGTGCCCCTCCCAATACTCCCCATTATGGGCGGCTTGCCGTGCTGACTCAATGGATAGCGCAATGCTCGATCAGCATGCATATTGCCGCAGGGGCTTTTTCTCCTCCACCCAAGGTGCGTTCAGCCGTGGTGCGCATTATTCCCTACAAGAAGCAACCAGCCCCTAACCTTTTTAAAGCGATGGAAACGATAACGGCAGCAGCCTTCGGACAAAGGCGGAAAATGCTCCGCCGCTCCCTTGCCGCCCTGAATGGCAAAATGCTCCTCGAAAGCGCTGGAATAGAAGATACGCGAAGGGGAGAAACCCTTACGATTGCAGAATTTGAGCAGCTTGCCCGCCACTATCTAAATTCAATGACTTTACGGCAAACAGATTCTAGCAGACACAGCCTAGAGCCTTAAGGAAAAAGGTTATAGCACAACCGTAGGCACAGCGTATTGGCCGTTTATGGCAATATTGGCTCTAAAGCCCTGATGAGCACGCCCCTCCGTGATTGAATATCTATTCTCTATAAAAATATATTCCCCATAAGGAAGGCAGCTTTAATAAAGGCGCCATTGGTCTGTTGTCGTATGGCAGCACGAGCAATATATATTTTAATTACTCCTTCCTAGGAAAGAAGCCTTCTAATAAAGGTATTGCCCGCATATTTAGCCTCATGATCCTTCTCAGCATTAAACATATAATCCCTTGTTAAGGGAATAGCATTAGCACTTGGTGTTAACTGTAGCTGAAAATTCATATGGCCTTGATAGCGGAAAGTTAATTCTGCCCCAACAAGATAAAGACTAAACATACGATAAAAACGCTCATCATACATTTTTATTACCGCCTGGCAGTTTTCCCTAAAACGTTTATACCACTCGGCAAGGGTCATGGCATAATGAAACCGTAACACTTCACAGTCAGCCACCCACAAGCCAGACTTTTCGACAGAATGAAACGTTTCACTTAAAGAGGGAGAATACCCCCCTGGAAAGATATATTTGGCAATCCATGGATTGGTAGAACCCGCCCCATCGCTTCTTCCAATGGAATGAAGAAGCATTATGCCCTCATCCTTTAAGCAGCGCCGCACAGAAGAAAAAAACGTATCATAATATCCCACACCTACATGCTCAAACATGCCTACGGAGACAATCCTGTCAAAAGTTTTTCTAACTTTACGATAATCAATGAGTTCAAAGCGTACTTGGCCTTGCAACCCTTCCTCTTCTACCCTTTGCCGGGCCACTACAAGCTGTTCCTTTGAAAGGGTGATACCGGTAACCTTAGCGCCATATTCCTTGGCAAGGGTTATTGCCATACCCCCCCAGCCACACCCTATATCTAATACCTCAAGATCAGGTTTATCGAGGAGCATTTTTGCTGCTATATGGCGCTTTTTATCAAGCTGGGCCTGTTCTAGAGAAATAGTATCGGCACTAAAATAGGCACATGAATACTGCATATCCTCATCGAGAAATAACTTGTAAAAATCTCTACTGAGGTCGTAATGATGGGCAACATTTTTCTGGGCCCGTTTTTCAGGATTGAACTGAGACCACGATCTTTTCACATATCGTAAAAAACCCGAAACTTTCTCACCCACATGCCCTGCACCCAGGTCATTACTCATAATAACCTGCATAAGCGCATATAACGTGCAATTAACGGGTTCAATAAGGCCATCCATATAGGCCTCTCCAAAAGCAAGCCCTGGATTAAGCAATAGGCCCCGCACAACATTTTCTGAATGAATACGCATGCTGGCCGAAAATTCATCACTTCCCCTATAAACAATTTTCCGACCATCAGGATAAATCACTTCCAATGTGCCACGAGTGATGAAACGTTTCAAAACCGCGCTTAACAGAGTGATCATCCTTTTCTCCTATTTGAAAATTAGAATAAAATAGAAACTAAAATATACAATAAAAAGAACACTGTAATACAATAAAAACCCCACAGACAAGATGCCGTGGGGTTTTTAAAAAATATAAACAAATCGTTCTAGTCTTTTTTAGACCAACTGTGTTTTCCTGGTTTTCCTGAAACCATTGAAAAGCACAGTCTAGTTTTCAGAAGAGCCTTCCTCAATAACCATAATGGTTTCTTCACTGCTAACAGCAGCAACCATGACCATTTCAACGGCCTGGTCCATCTCCTCTACGGTAACAGCCTCACCCTTAGCCTGACGCTCGGCCTCTTCCTGTGAGCGAGCAACATTGACAATAACATCAATAGAAACCTCAGGGTGCAAAATAACACGGGCCCGGATTAAACCCAGCATCTTTATAGGATGCGGCAGCATAACCTGTTGGCGGGTAACCGTTAGGCCTGCCTCTGTTACTGCTGTTGCAATATCACGAGTAGTGACAGACCCATACAAGCTGCCGCTCTCACCAGCCTGGCGGATAATAACCACCGAAAGCCCACTCATCCGCTCAGCCAAGCGTTCAGCTTCTTCCCTATGTTTAATGTTTTGGGCTTCAAGCTGAACACGTTCGCGTTCAAAACGCTCGCGATTATGGGCATTCGCACGAATAGCCTTGCCTTGTGGCAAAAGAAAATTACGGGCATAGCCAGGCTTTACCTTAACGATATCGCCAATCTGTCCCAGCTTTTCAATACGTTGAAGAAGAATAATTTCAGTCGCAGACATTGGCCTTCCCCCTTAACTGACAACATAAGGCAGAAGCGCCAAAAAACGTGCCCTTTTAATGGCCTGGGCCAATTCACGCTGCTTTTTAGCTGAAACTGCTGTAATACGGCTTGGAACAATTTTCCCACGCTCTGAAATGAAACGACTTAAAAGCCGAACATCCTTATAGTCTATCTTTGGAGCATTTTTGCCAGAGAAGGGGCAAGATTTCCTACGCCGATAAAAGGGGCGACGAGCACCTACAGCAATACGGCGGCTAGCGGGGCTAATCTCATTTGTTTCAGACATAATGGCTTACTCCTCTTCACCAGCGAGGGTGGACAGATTGCCCTGGTCCTCATCAAATTCATCCTGGGCATCATACCCTTTTCTGCGACCACTATCATAGCGGCTAGAAGAAGCTCCCCTAGGGTTGTTCCCTCTGCCGGCAGAACGCTCTGGGCGTTCATCATTCTTGCGGGACATCCCAACAGAAGGGTTAGGATCTATTTCTTCAATCCGCAAGGTCAAGAAACGGAGAACATCCTCATTAAGGTTCATCTGGCGTTCCATTTCCTTGATAGATTCTGGCTTTGCCTCAAGCCCAAGAAGCATATAATGCCCCTTACGGTTTTTCTTGATGCGATAGGACAGAGAACGCAAACCCCAATATTCACGCTTACGAACCGCTCCACCTTCGCTTTCCAGCAAACTGGTGATATTATCAGCAACAGCTTCAACCTGCTGTTGTGTTACATCATTACGTGCAATGAACACACACTCATAAAATGGCATATATATTCCCTTCGGATCCTTCAACCCCCAAACATGGCCCTTCCATGTTTCCCAACAGGGTATAGCCGGCATCTTGCCTAATACGACACCAGCAGGGATGCCCCTTTTCTAAGCATTCCTGCAACAGTTTTCAAGAGAAAATTTGTTTTTCTTGAAGGTGCTCTCCTTTATTTCGGGGTGTTATTCTTTATTGTCCATCTGCGCCTCATCTAAAAGCTGCGCAGGAATTTTTATATCCAGATGGGACGGAATCGACCATTCCTCTAATAAAGCCCGATAAGGCACGAAACCCGCTTTTTTATACAAAGGTAAAGCGCGGGGATGGTCAGCCGTACAAGTATTGACCAAAAGATAACGAGGGTCATGTTTCCATGCGTGAAGAATAGCCTGGCTTAAACAGGCAAACCCAATGCCTTTTCCTATATAATGGGGAAAAAGCCCAAAATAAGAAAGGTTGACATCATTACCATGACAGCGCTCTAGCTCAAAAAAACCCGCAGGTCT